>CAZQOH010000496.1:0-2073 GCA_964594355.1 uncultured Desulfobacterales bacterium | reverse complement strand
ACTTACGGCTTTATTTTGCCCCGAAAAACCTGGTCCTTTGGGCCAGGTCAGAGGCTTATGGCTCTGCCGAAATAAATTGATGCAAAATTAGAAGCACGAAATCCGAAATACGAAACAAACTCTAATGATCAAAATTCTAATGTTCAAAATAAATTTACCGTTATGAAATGAATATTTTCTTGATTGTTTTTAGCATTTGAGCATTCGAATTTAAGATTTGTTTCGGATTTAACCCGTTCAACAGTAAAACATCCCCTTCCGGGGGTAACCCAAAGCCTGACCCTCTGGGCCAGGATATTTACTAATGGGGTTGACATGAATAATAAATGCGTATAATTAAAACATCATCTGTATTAAATCAATCTTTTTTCCATTTTGTGCACTTGTGCCGAAGTGGCGGAACTGGTAGACGCGCTAGGTTCAGGGTCTAGTGGGGGTATCTCCGTGCGAGTTCGAGTCTCGCCTTCGGCACCACAAAAGATAAACATCAAAAGCGCAATTTCAATATTGTGCTTTTTTTATGAGGTATTGAAAAAAAATACGTATTTCAAGATGAAAATAGAAAAAGGAGATTATTTTACATGGGTTGGCTTGGAAAAATAATTGGAGGTACAATCGGATTTGCCATGGGTGGTCCCATAGGTGCGGTTGCAGGGGCTGTATTTGGTCATGCATTCGATTCATCCGGTCAAAGATATTCTGCAGAAGAAAGGGTTCATCTTTCACATGATGAGCAGACCCAGTTAACCTTTTTTGTTGCGACGTTTTCAATGCTTGCAAAAATTGCCAGGGTAGACGGTCGCATTACAAAAGAAGAAATAGATTCCATTGAAAATTTTATGGTAGATGACTTGAAACTGAGTCAGGAAAGCAGAAAAATTGCTATTAACATCTTTCACACTGCTGTTGAATCTCCTCAAACTTTTAATGATTTCGCTTTTCAGTTTTACAATCAGTTTCGCTTAAATCCCCAGATCCTTGAATTTATGATAGACATAATGCTTAGAGTTTCTATTGCCGACGGCATACTAAGTGAAAGTGAAGAAAAGCTTATCCTTTCTGCTGTAAGGATATTCAATTTACGAGAGGAAGAATATAAGAAACTGAAGCTTAAATATGTTAAAGAAAATAAAAAATATTATTCCATATTAGGATGCAATGAAAACGATTCAAATGAGCATATAAAAAGACAGTATAGAAAACTTGTATCTGATTACCACCCGGATAAAATTGCATCAAAGGGACTGCCGGAGGAGTTTAATAAGTTTGCTCATGATAAATTCCGGGAAATCCAGGAGGCTTATGAAGAGATAAAGAAGGAGAGGGGTATTAAATAGTATTTTCGATCACGAATTTTACCGGGACATTCTATGTATGCCTAAAATGATTTCACGTTTTGTTTCGGTTTGTCTGGGTTAAGGAAAAAAAAGAGAAGGGCCATATGCGAATTCCTTCTAAAGAGCAATGTTATAAGCTTATGTGTGAAATGAAAATGATGGATCACATCGTGAATCATTCTATTCAGGTCTGGCAAGTTGCAACCTTCCTAACAGATAATTTAAACACCCAAAAAATAGATTTGAACCGTGATCTGGTTCAGGCATCAGCTTTACTTCATGATATTACCAAGGCAAGAAGTTTCACAACTAAAGAAAGGCACGACTTTACAGGTGATAAATATTTAATCGAGCTTGGTTATCCGGAAGTGGGTAACATTGTTAGACAGCACGTTATATTAGATGAGTTTTTTGTTTCCGATATCCCCGTTGAGACAGATATTGTCCACTATGCCGATAAAAGAGTGCTTCACGACAGGGTAGTCACGCTGAATGAAAGAAAGAATTACATCCAGCAAAAGTACGGAAAAGATATAATAGACCAGGAGAAGTTTAACTGGCTTTGGGAAAAGACTCAAGAGCAAGAAGACAGAATCTTTATTTATTTTTCATTTTTGCCTGAAGAACTCGGTGGTCTCCTTGATCGTGAAGACTGCGCAGACGAATTTTTGAAATATAGCAAACTGTGTTCTGGTCCCCCAATTGAGTAAAAACCCAATTGGGAATTATTCGTTAT
>CAZQOH010000495.1:0-2085 GCA_964594355.1 uncultured Desulfobacterales bacterium | reverse complement strand
AAGTCAATCGTAGGAATTCTTACCGATGAGGCGGTAATGGAGAAGAAACCCAAACCGATAACTTCGTTTGAAGAAAGAATAGAGCTTGCAAGCGCAATAAAATATGTTGATGTTGCTGTTACACAGGATACTTATTCACCACTGGCGAATGTATTGAAAATCAAACCGGGCGTTTTGATAGAAAGCACGAGTCACGATGCAGAAACAATTGAAGAGGCAAGAAAAGTCATGGAGAGTATTAATGGCGAAGTCGTTGTGTTCCCATATTTCCCATCACAATCATCCAGCGACATAAAAAGGAAAATAAGGGGAGAAGAGAGATAGCAAATTACTGGAATGGAGTGTGGTAATGAAAAAGATTGTTTTATGTTTTATTATGTTTTTCTTGGGTTTATTTATTATTTTCGGTTGATGTTCAGAAAGCCCGAACGATTCAAAAATGGTGCTGAAGATGGTTTTTGTACCGGCCAGCGAGAAAGCGCAGGCCAATGAATTTGAAAGTTTATTAAAAATTGTAGAAAAACTCACGGGTTATGATATCAATATTATTGAGGTTACTGATTACAATGCGGCTGTTGAAGCGATGCGGGCTGATCGAGTGGATATGGGATGGTTTGGCGCCAAAACATATATTAAAGCGGCGGAAATTGCTGATGCAGAGGCCTTTGCTGCAGGGATTCCAGAAGGAAAAAAGGATGCAAGTTACAATGTTTATTTCATCGTACCAAAAGACAGCCCGATTACAGAATTTTCTAAAGGACAGCTTCTGGGAAAAGGGTTGGCTTTAAATCATATTGGGTCAACTAGTGGAGACCTGGTGCCGCGTTATGAGCTTAAAAAAATAGGCCTGGATACAAAAAATAAAAGTCATTTTAAGTTTGTACAGTATGCTGGAAGTCATGACGCCGCAATCATGGCCGTAGTAAACAAGCACGCTGACTTTGCAGGAGTTAGCTCAAGAAATTTCAATGCACGAGTCGCCGATGGAACCCTTAGCCCTGCTGATGTTAGGATAATCCATTCAGCTTATGTACCTCCGCCACCACTGGCTTATTCAAAGAAACTTCCACAAGAAATTAGGCATAATATTAAGTCGGCAGTGCTCGAAGCACATAAACATGGAAAAATAGGCGGCTACGGTGGTCTAATGGAGAAATATATTTCCGTGGAGGATAAAGATTTTGAAGACTTTCGCAAGATGAATAAGATGATGGAGAAGGAATCTTGATCGAATTCAGTAAGATCAAGAAGGTTTTTGATGGAGGCGTTGTAGCGATTAATCGGGTTTCAGCCAGGATTAAACAGGGAGAATTTATTGTCATTCTCGGACCGAGCGGTTCGGGAAAAACAACTCTTCTGCGCACTGTTAATGGGCTTGTTTCTCCAACGGAAGGAACGGTTAAAGTAGATGGCATAGATGTTGTTCCTTCTAATTTTCAAAAAGTAAGATGTATGGTGGGGATGATTTTTCAACAGTTCAATATAGTGGGCAACCTTTCTGTTATTAACAACGTTCTTGCGGGTAGCCTTGGTTTTCAACAAAAATGGTATTCGGGTCTCTATATATTTCCAAAGTCATTACGTTTGAGAGCTCTGGAAGTGATTGACAGAGTTGGACTTTTAGATAAAGCTTACTATCGAACAGATAAACTTTCTGGAGGCCAACAACAACGAGTCGGAATTGCCAGAGCTCTGATTCAAAGACCAAAAGTTCTTTTGGCCGACGAGCCTATCGCGAGTCTTGATCCTATGATTGCTAATAATATTCTTTCCCTAATAAAAAAAATAAGCTCGGAAGATAACATTACCGTACTATGCAGCCTTCACCAGGTTGATTTTGCAGCACGATTTTCACAGAGAATAATAGGCCTTAACAATGGTAGTGTAGTGATGGACGAGCTTAATAAGGGAATGAACCCTGAGGATATTAGAAAAATATACGGAACCCATGACCTGGGGATGTTTTTCGGCGCTGAAGCAGGACTAAGCGATGATGAGCAGTTAATAAGCTGGAGTGAATACAGGTAAAACTATTCATGTGATTTGGTTATAAAATTGTCTGAGAAAACAATACCCAAAGATAAT
>CAZQOH010000494.1:0-2088 GCA_964594355.1 uncultured Desulfobacterales bacterium | reverse complement strand
CAACCGGATAAGATCGTGGTTCGCTTCGCTCTCACAATCTATCCTTATTCGTTAGCTGGCATCCTAATCTGTGATTAGCGTTTTAACCTTGACATCCATTTCTTGCATATCAGCAAATAACATGTCTGGGTCCACGATGTGTCCCATCATCCAGAGACCGGGTTTCCGGATAGAATCATCAAAATATTGATTTAAACATGCAATCACCGGAATAATTGTAAAATCATAACCATTGTCGTGTTCTGAAAATATTTCGACTTTCTGGTGTTTTCCATCCTTTTCTCCTTCAGCCTTGAGCAGAAAAACAACTCCTTCTTTCTCACCGGAAAATTTATTCAATCCAAAGACAAGTAACTTGGCCCATACACGTCGAAATGAACCTTTTTTAACCTTATGTGATAGCATCATGAGAGGGAATAGCAAATAATCTGTAAACCAGTTAAATCCAGTCGTAAAAACACCAGTTTCCCGTAAACTGAACATCTCTGGCAACGGTTTGATTTCAAGCATATCAAGTGGCATGCTGCTCTGGACACCAAATCTTTTCCCGTAGTCAATCTTGATGGCATCTTTGTATGTCCCGATTTTCCATTTTCCATTTTGAAAGAATTCCGGTTTGTAATCGGCAATAGAATCGACTACTTCAAGGACTGATTCAGATTCTTCAATCCGGGCATTCATTGCAAAAGCGATGATTGCCTTGTCATACCTATCAAAATACTGTGCACCTTTTCGGATATACACAGCTGGCAATCCGGGATGAAAACCTGCCTGCGTGATAAAGCATCTTCCGGCATCCTTTATCCGTTGCTGCATGGTTTCCAACACTGGATACACATCCTGCTGAAAGTAGATGTCTAGGTAATCAATGTTTGCTTCAAGCGCCGCTTCAGCAATCTGCTTCGCCCATTTTGTTGTTGTTGCGGCTACCAGCACAAAATCTATGTCATGAAATGACCTGCGAAGACTCTCTGCATCGGAAGCATCCGCATAGCGGGCAGAAATTCGATTTTGCGAAAATTCCCTTTTCAATTTGTCAGCCAATTCCTCGGCTTTTTCGAGTCTCCTGCCGGCGACGATCACACTCACATTGGTTTCTTTGAGAAGATACCGGCAAAATACTTTCCCCGTTCCGCCGTATCCGCCTAAAACAAGTATTGTCACATTCTTTTTCATATCAATTGCCTGTCCTTTCAAACCTGACGACAGCTAATGCGCTGCGGATCACCTGCAAATCTGGGCATGAGCCCGATAGGGGTCATGAACAGATTTTGTCAGGTGAATCCGCTGGTTGTGAGGCGCGAAGCGGCTCACGGCCAGTGGATGGAATCCGCAGCGCATTGTCGAGGGCGCGCAGCGTCCTCGACAACGTCCGGGGTAACCAGCAGCGCCACCTAAACATGCCGCTTCAGCGCCGCCGACGTTCTCGCTGTCTGGTTGACCCCATTGTTATGTGCTTACTCTTTGTCTATTTAAAGTTTAATATGATTTTCTATCCGTTTGTTTCTCGAGTTTATAAAATTCATTACCCCTTTTTTGTATAAGAGATATTGATTGACTTCAGAAAATGTTGGACGGGATTTAAAGCCATCAAATGGCAAATAAAATTTAATATTTTTATTTTCATCAATTAGGTCTCCCAACAAGAAGAAATTGATGTATCCTTCAAAATTTTCAAACAAATCGAAGAATTTTTTATACAGCACCAAGGTTGGATAAAGAGGACTTTCTTGCCCAAGATAAAAAAGACGAATGCACTCTAACGTTAAGTCAAACCTATCATCGATTAAGCCATTCACTCCACGGGCTTGGTTGATTGTATGTTTTCCATCAATTCTGTTATTTGGAAAGAGAATATAGGCTCCTATTGTTGAGCCTGTATCAAAAAGCTCATTGACTTCATTTGGAATTTGTTCTGTGAGCCATCGTTTACGTATATGATTTTTATATGAGTGTGTTATGGCATCACTCCCCAAAAAGAATTCGCCAAGTTCTGATTTGTGATACAAATATGCGCCATTTTTATTATTACGTACTCATGTTTCGCACCCCAAATTAGGAATTTGAGGGCATAATTATCTGCAATTA
>CAZQOH010000493.1:0-2091 GCA_964594355.1 uncultured Desulfobacterales bacterium | reverse complement strand
TCAAGAGTTCCTGCATCCTTATCTTCTGTATTTCTTGAGGATAATTGAAGGTATTAAGACTGGTCTTTAATTCTATGATATAAGGGCTCTTATTTAACCCGAATTTCGCAACTGTTTCAGGGAGAAAAGCAAAAACTCAATTTCTATCACATAAAATTAGTTCGTATAGAAAAAATTTTGTCTTGTCGGAGAAGAAATCGGAAAGGTGCGACTATGAGCAACTGTTAATGCTTATTTCTCCGAAGTTTGGGCACTCTTATCCGTCAGGCCCTTGAATTTGGAAAACTTTAAGATCGAGTAAACTATGCTCTCGCAAGGTTTTCTCTGTAGAAGATCCAATCATCACGATAGGAGAACCAATCTGATAGTTTTAGGGTTAACTGGCGGCTGCCTACACGCAACTTTGCCGGGATCATCAGCCACCTCCTTCTTATAGTAGAAGCAAAAGGTCGAGGAGAATCTTGTTTCAATATGTTCTTAGAAAACAGAACGAGCTGATTAAGGGCCAAGAGCCTCAGTTCCAAATCAGCCGAATTGGCATGAAAATTTTCGGTGGAAATGTGATTAATGTAAAAATCATACTTTGCTTCCCGTATATGATTTTCTACATCAGCACGTTTATCATAAAATCGATAAATATCTTCTTCATCCCAATCCAGATCTGTAACAAAAGCCGCATAGGTATATCCCAAGGCATCAAAGAGATTTGTCTGGGACCGATTGCTCTCATCTTTCCATCGAACAACCACCACTCGTCTGTGTTTCGACCAAGAACCCCTTTTGAAATGAAAACTAAAAACTTCTACCTCCCCAGCTTCGGTATTTATCTTTCGGTAATTCGATTTAGGAATACAAAAAAGTTTCAACCAGAAATTACCCCTCATCGTCATCTTACTTACATATCCTATCCCACGCTGTTCATGCCAACTAAAAATACCTTCAGATTCATACCCGCTGTCCATTCGACTGAGTACTTTGCACAACCCTTTTCTTTTGCGTTTGAAACGCTTCGGTACCACTTCCCAACTCTCATCAAGAAAATCCAAAAAATCAGTAGAAGACACCGTATTCCCAGGCCGCAACCGAGACCATACACTCAGTCCGCTTTTCCTCTCACGGCACAATTGGGGATGATAGGAAGGTCGGCCTCGCTTATGGGGATTAGTACCAACCTCAAGACCTTCTTGAGAGCCATAACCAGTGTCAACTGTAGAATCATATTCCAGAACCAAATTCCCATCCAGCCTCTTCAGAACACCCTTTGCCTGTTGCGCTTTCACTCGGCGAAGTTTATTGACATCTTCATCCGTCTTAAATTGATTATTCAAGTCCTTGCGAAGTACTGTCTGGTCCGGCAATTTCTCCATACCTCGCTTCGCACAAAGCAAGGGATCATTCTCTATGTCTTCAAAATGGTAAATATTCTTAAGCCCAAGGCTATAGCCATCAATAAGAGTTCTACAAACTGTCGGCATCTCATAAGTGGCCCAGGGAGCTTTCATCCCGCTAAGTTGCTGTTCGAGAAGACGATCAAGACCATTACTTGCAAGATAGTCGCTGAAAAGATTATAACCGCCATAAAGTGTAGCATTTTTGAGAGTAAATTCTTCCTTTACATTCTTGTTGACTATCTTTTCATTACCCGGTATATTCATCTTCAGTTGTTTCACTTTTTTCGTGCTCCTCTTTGTGGTTTTATTATCGTCGTAGATAATACTTTATACCACAGGAGGAGCTTTTTTTATAGGGGTTTTCGCAATTAGGTCAAAAGTTTTTTAGAATGTTAATCTCTCATACTTGCTAAATCTGGGTTAATAGAATCATAAATTGATTATTTTTGCGTTTTGCTAAATTATAATATAGGCTGGTATATTCCGTGACATGCGAATAAAGTTGAAGTTCATCGCAATTTTCATCTTCAGTTAAATATGAAAGCATTTTATTACTGAAAATAAAAAATCCTCCATTTATCAAACCTCTCCCCATCTGCGGTTTCTCTTCTAAGTTTATTACCGTATTGTCTTCATTGATATTCAATTCTCCAAACCTCGAGGGTGGCCTTACCGCTGTAACTGATCCAATACAGCCATG
>CAZQOH010000492.1:0-2097 GCA_964594355.1 uncultured Desulfobacterales bacterium | reverse complement strand
ACTTAACGAGATCTGTAAAAGGAGATTTTTAGTTGAAAATTGTAATTGTAGGTGCCGGTGAAGTCGGTTTTCAAATTGCGCGCCGCCTTGCCCTTGAAAACAAAGAAGTCGTAGTAATTGACCAAGATCCCGATGCTATCCGTCGTGTATCCGAAAATATAGATGTTCAAGTTGTAGAAGGGTCCGGAAGCAGCCCGATGATTCTGGAAGAAGCTGGTATCAAAGAGGCTGATATACTTCTTGCCGTGACAAATAGTGATGAAACGAATTTAGTGGCATGTCTCGCTGCAGACGCCATTTCATTAACAATAAAGAAATTGGTCCGTGTGCGGGATGCCGCCTTTGATAAATATCATGATAATTTACGTGAACACACGCCTCATATTGACACTGTAATCAATCCGGAGATAGAGGTCGTAAAGACAATTGACAGGTTTATGAGTGTGCCCGGTGCGGTCGATGTCGGGGAGTTAGCTGAAGGCCGTTTAAAATTTATAGGTATAAATTTAAGCAAAGACTCTCGACTGGCCGGAGTACGCCTTTCTGAGCTTCCTGACATAACTGGAAAAGAAAGGCTCCTTATTGCCGCTGTTATTCGGGATGAAAAATTGATTATACCCAGAGGAGACGACAGACTGATGCCGGATGATCTTGTTTACTTTATTAGTGAAGAAGATAAACTTGTAAGCACCCTTTCTATATTTGACAAACATGTTGAGCCTCTGCGTCATGCTCTTATTGTTGGAGGTGGGCGATTAGGATTCAGGCTTGCCGAACTTCTTGAAGAGAGATCTATAAACACAAAAATAATTGAAAAGGAACAGGGCAGATGTACAGAGCTTGCCGAGCAACTTAATAAGACAGTAGTGCTTCATGGCGACGGCTCTGACCAGGGGCTTCTGAGCGAAGAGAATATTCAGGATATGGATGTTGTCATCACGTTAACCGATGATGAGCAGACTAATATTTTAGTATCACTGCTTGCCAAAAGGATGGGGGCACGAAAAACAATAACAAAAATCAGCAAATTCAGTTATTTACCCTTGATATCAACGATCGGTATCGAGCAGGTTGTGAGCAAAAGACTTTCGGCCATAAATACTATTTTACAGCACATACGCAGAGGCAAGGTGCTTTCAGATATATCCATCAAAAGTGAAAAGGCTGAAGTGATGGAGGCGGTAGCGCTGGAAACATCGGATATTGTGGGTAAACCGCTAAAGAACATCTCTTTTCCAAAGGGGGCACTGGTTGCCAGTATCATACGTAATGATAATGTAATTATACCTTCCGGGGAAAGCGTTATTGAACCTGATGATAGAATCATCATATTTGCAACAAGAAAAGCCGTTCCCAAAATTGAGAAGATCCTAACGGTGAAGTTGGAGTATTTTTAGATGCGTTGGCGTTATATCCTTAAAATCACGGGCATATTTGCCATCTTTTTTGGTTTGACCATGATATTCCCGCTTCTTTTTGGGCTTTATTACAAGGATCAGAGTGTCATCCCGCTTCTTATTTCCATGGGGATAACCATAGCAACCGGGTTTTTACTTTTAATATTTTTTAAGAGTCCAAAGACAGAATTCATCAACCAGCGCGAGGGGATGGCAATAGTTGCGATAGGATGGATAGCGGTGGGGCTGTTTGGCGCACTTCCCTTTTACATAGGTGGAGTTTTTATCACCTTTGTGGATGCATTCTTTGAATCCGTTTCAGGATTTTCCACAACCGGCGCATCGCTTCTGACAAATATCGAGGCTGTAGCAAAAGGGTTCCTTTTTTGGCGAAGTTTTATCCAGTGGCTTGGCGGTATGGGCATCATCGTACTGTCCGTGGCCATTCTTCCATTTTTAGGCGTTGGTGGGATGCAGCTATATAAGGCAGAGGTGCCAAGTCCGGTTCCTGACAAGCTTAAACCGCGCATCAAAGACACCGCGATGACGTTATGGAAGGTCTATGCCCTCATTTCACTGGCAGAGACTGTACTTCTTATGATAGGCGGGATGGATCTTTTTGATGCCCTATGTCACACATTCACGACAATGCCGACCGGCGGTTTTTCAACGAAAAACGCTTCCATAGCTCATTTTAACA
>CAZQOH010000491.1:0-2100 GCA_964594355.1 uncultured Desulfobacterales bacterium | reverse complement strand
ACATGGTAGTTTAATTTATTGGAATCGGTGTCTCATTTCCATTGACATATTCCGGTTTCGACTCGATTAGGGTATTACTTTTGAAGATTATTGATTGGAAACAATAAAAAAATATTACCGTGTTGATCGGAAAGAAATCAGCTTCTTAAAATTTATTTTTGAAGCGTATGACGGCATTGCAGTATTAACAACTATCGATTCTAAACAGGGTGTTGTGGTACTTCATATTCCTCCGGGCTGTGAGGAGGATGTGGAAATGATATTGCAGGATTTAAGAAATGACATTATAATTGAAAAAGTCTCAAGGTAAATGCATACAAAATATCTACATATCAATACTATCGGATGTCAGATGAATGTCTATGACTCCGAACTTATTGAACAGGCATTAACTCCATTAAATTACAAAATAACATCCTCTATGGAAACAGCCGATTTAATAATTGTTAATACCTGTTCAATCAGGGAAAAGGCGGAACAAAAAGCCTTTAGTTATTTAGGACGTCTTGCAGGTCTGAAAAGAAAAAAACCTGATCTTATCGTCGGAATCGGCGGATGCGTGGCACAGCAGGAAGGTGAAAAAATTCTTGAACGTATGCCGCACATTGATCTCATTTTTGGTACACATGCCATCACACGTTTGCCTGGGATTATCAAGCAAATAGAGTCAAAAAGGGATCGCATAGTTGATGTCGAAATGTCAGGAAAAATAGACGAATTTGAATCTTCTTCAGTTTCAAAAGAAAATGGGAAGGTTACAAGCTTTGTGACAATTATGCGGGGATGTGATAATTATTGTTCATACTGTGTGGTCCCCCATGTGCGAGGCAGGGAAACAAGCCGACATCCTGATAGTATTATGAAAGAAATCCGAGGTCTTGTTGATTCAGGCATACGTGAAATAACATTGCTCGGACAGAACGTGAACAGTTACGGGAAAAAGGAAGGACTGTGTTCATTTTCTGAACTCCTATCATCTATTAATGAAATTAGCAAACTATCAAGAATCAGATTTACAACTTCCCATCCAAAGGATCTATCAGAAGATCTTATGTTTGCTTTTAAATATCTTGAAAAGTTATGTAAACATATACATTTGCCTGTTCAATCGGGATCGAATTCTATTTTAAAAAGAATGAACCGTAAATATGCAATAGAGTCATATCTTGAAAAAATAGATAGATTGCGACGAATTTATCCGGATATTGCGATTACCTCTGATTTTATTGTCGGTTTTCCCGGCGAAACAGATGCTGATTTTAAAAAAACACTGGATTTGGTAAAATTAGTGGAGTATGATGGAATTTATGCATTTAAGTATTCCGACCGCCCAAATACATCAGCAGCCGGATTCCTCGAAAAGGTTTCAGAGCATAAAAAGAAAGACAGATTACAAAAGCTGCTGGATTTACAAGAACATTATACGACCAATAAAAATCAATCGCTGATAGGATCGACTCAATTTATCCTTGTTGAAGGATTAAGCAAGAGGCAAGCATCCAGAACCGAGCAGCCGGTATTCAGTATCCGGGATAAAAGGCCCCAGGCTGTTCAATGGATGGGGAGAACATCAAATAATAAAGTAGTAAACTTTATCCAGGATGACAGCAGTATATTGTGTGGTACAAACTTAACAGGAAAGATGGTCAATATCAGAATCAATAAAGCATTTTCCCATTCACTCTGTGGAAAATTGATTAAAGATAGACCAACATTTCTTGGTTTGAAAGGAGAAGAAGGTTATGCTGCATAAGGTAGCCATCGCCGGCTTGATAATGGACCCGGCATCAAATACACCGATAATAATTTTAAAAATAGTTGAAGATGATCGGACTATTCCCATTTGGATTGGACTGTTGGAAGCCACTTCAATTGCTTCAGCCATTCAAAATATCGAATTCGACCGTCCGATGACACATGATCTTTTCAAGAATTTTACAGATATTCTAAATATCAATGTGTCGAAAGTTGAAGTGAATGATTTAAAGGACAACACCTATTATGCTACAATACATTTTGCCTCTCAAGAAAAAACTTTCACCATGGACTCTCGCCCCAGTGATGCAATTGCCATTGCGGTTAGATTACATGCTCCAATCT
>CAZQOH010000490.1:0-2104 GCA_964594355.1 uncultured Desulfobacterales bacterium | reverse complement strand
TATTAACCCAATAAGAGAAAGGAGAAAAACCATGAAGAAGTTAATGATTCAGCTCTTTGTAATTGGCGTTGTGATTGCTACCTATGTATTGCCGGTTTTGGCTCATGGAGGCGCCGGACCCTAAAAGGAATTTAAAACAAAATCTTTAATCTTCTAAAACAAGAGAAAAAAGCACGGATCTAACAATTCCGTGCTTTTTTTTACTGAATCGTTCCGCCCATCATCTCTACGACTTATTCAAGTCAAAACAATTATTTGCGTTTTCAAATTGTATATGTTATAGCGGTTTTCAAAAATATGTTCCGATTGATTCGCGTCTAAGCTTCTGTTTGAATTTTTATGGCAGTTTAAACAGTTTATTACAAATTCCATTGAGGTGCTTGAATGAAACTATCTAGAATTCTCAATCTTTTTATGATTAGCATAATTTTTTGGGGTCTCTTATTATTGCCTGTTCATGCCGGACAAGAGGGACAAGAAGATAATTCGTCGGCAGGCACCACGCGCCATGGAGGAATTTACCGAATTCCCCTGATGAATAATCCTACCACTCTTGATCCCGCATATGTTCAGGATCAATATGGCGTGGCGGTCGTTCAGCAGGTCTTTAATGGTTTGGTCCAATTCGGCCCATATCTCATGGTTCTGCCTGCCCTGGCTGAAACATGGCAGGTTAAAGAGAATGGTAAAGTATATCAGTTTGTTCTACGTAAAGACGCCCTCTTTCATAATGGCCGTCCGGTCACGACGGAAGATGTGGTTTTTTCCATCAGCCGACTTCTCCGTGTAAACCCACCACCGGACATTTTACCCCATTTGCTTAAAATCAACGGCGCACAAGACTATAAAAACCATAAAAGCGACCGGATCGAGGGGCTCGAACCTGTGGATGATCATGTTTTACGTGTTCGATTAAAGGAACCTCACACACCATTTCTTACGGCTCTGGGTATGTACCAGGCAAAAATAGTTCCAAAATCGGAAGTTAACCGACTGGGGGATAAATTTGGAAAAAATCCTGTTGGAAGCGGCCCATTTCGGTTTGCAGCCTGGGAACCGGATAAGCTGATTCGGCTCAAGCGGTTCTCTGATTATTACGCAGAGCCTGCTTTTCTGGATGAGATTCATTATAGAATCTATCCAGGAGTTGGATATGAACAGGTTGTGGCCGATTTTAGAAAGAGAAAGCTGGAAGAGATGCCTGTATATGGAAATGTCAAGCAAGAACTATCGACAGAAAAAAAGCTCCAATGGTTTCATCGCCCTTCTTTAAGCCTTCTTTTCTACGGAATAAGAGCAAATCATCCTCTTTTGAAACATCCTGAGCTTAGAAAAGCCCTTTCCATTGCGATTGATCTTCAGAAACTTGTTGCCCAAATCTACAAAGACCAATTTGAGGTAGCAAGGACCATCTTACCGCCCGGGATGCCGGGTTACCATCCACCAAATCGAATTGAGGCTGATGATGTTTCCAGGGCCCTTCAAGAACTTAGGCGTGTCTTGGGAGAAAAAGGGGATTCCATACCACCCATTGAGATTGTTTCCGGCTCACAGTCTGCCTTTGCAAAAGCAGAGCTGAATTTCGTGAGTGAATGTTGGGCGCAGCTGGGGATACCGGTAAAGATTAAGTTTATCGCCGACTGGACGGAGTTTGAAGCGTATGTGAGATCAGATTCCGTTCAGATTTACAGATACGCCTGGTTTGCGGACATGCCCGATCCGGACAGCTTCTTACACCCTCTCTTTGCATCTGACTCTCCCAACAACTTTATGCGTTATCAAAGCAAAGAGGTGGATCAAATGTTATTAACCGCCAGAGGGATTGTTGACCCTGTGGAACGTGCGGAAATGTATCGACGGATCGAAGCGCTTATCATGAAATCTTCCCCCTTGATTCCCCTTTTCTATTTGAGTATTAACCGTGTATATCAATCCTTCGTACAAGGAATTCAATTGAATCCTTTGGCAGCACAGTTCATGCCCTTTCATCGAGTATGGTTAAAGGCTCCGTCCTCTAATTGATGAACTGAAGAATTTTAACCTCCATGCATAACCGACCACTTAAAATCAGTTTCTTTCGAAAGCCGCGTTTTATTCCCTTACG
>CAZQOH010000489.1:0-2108 GCA_964594355.1 uncultured Desulfobacterales bacterium | reverse complement strand
AAAATTAATGGATGAGATTGATACAGAATGTCTTTCCCCAACAGCGATTATTGATAGTGATAATGAAGGAATCATCGAATATGCAATGGATGCTGTTCGTGATTCCGGTGAAGATCCAGTCTCAAGGGCTGTAAAACTCTATTATGCAGTTCGGGATAGTATCCGGTATGATCCGTATTGCCCCTTCTATCTTCCGGAACATTACCGTGCGAGCAACGTGCTTAAAAGCGGCCGGGGATATTGTGTGAGCAAAGCAGCCCTCCTCTGTGCCCTTGGAAGAGTTTGTAATATCCCATCAAGGATCGGTTTTGCAACCGTTCGAAACCACCTAACGACCAGACAGCTCCTTGAATATATCGGCTCTGATTTATTTGTATACCATGGCTTTAACGAGTTTTATTTAGAGGGAAGATGGGTCAAGGCAACCCCTGCATTTAATATTGAACTCTGTAAAAAACATAAGGTTATCCCTCTTGAATTCAATGGACGGGAAGACTCCATTTTTCAAGCCTATAGCATGGATAACAAAAAGTTCATTGAATATATTGAGTTTCACGGTATATACACGGATGTACCTGTTGATAAAATTGTTTCTGCATGGGAAAGGGTCTATGGCAGAGATCGAGTAAGAAAATGGATCGACTATTTCGAAAAATCCGGAGGAAAATCAGGTCGTGATTTTTATAAGGAAGAAGTCCTGAAAGGAAAGATAAAGCCATGAAGATTTATAATTACCCCTCAAAATCGGCTGAAACAAGGGTTGCGGTTATAGCAAATCGAAGCCTTCAATTTACTAAGAAAGATTTTTACGAAATTACGCGTATCATCGAAGATGTGAGAAAGCGTGGGGATAAGGCACTTATCAAATATGCAAACCGTTTTGATTCTCCCGATTTAAAAGTAGGATCACTTAAAGTGACAAAAAATGAGATTGAAACAGCCGTAAAAAAGGTAGATAGACCCTTTGTGCGCTCTTTAAATCGTGCGGCCGCTCAAATAGAGGCATTTCATAAGCAACAGTTAAGAAGCTCATGGGTAAATACCGATAGGCCAGGCACACTTTTGGGCCAGCTCGTAAACCCCGTTGATACAGTGGGTGTATATGCCCCCGGAGGCAAGGGTGGTAAAATACCCCTGGTTTCTTCCGTTTTGATGGGTGTCATTCCTGCCGGAATCGCCGGTGTAAAGCATATAACCATGGTGACTCCCCCCAGAAAGGATGGAACTGTTGATCCACATCTTTTGGTTGCATCTAAAAAAGTTGGTGTAGATGATGTATTCAAAGTTGGAAGTGCCTGGGCAATTGCTGCTTTAGCGTATGGCACCGAGACTATCCCAAAGGCAGATGTTATCGTTGGACCCGGAAATATTTATGTTACGCTTGCTAAAAAGATTGTATCAGGAGTTGTCGGAATAGATATAATAGCCGGTCCGAGTGAAATCATGGTTATTGCCGACGAGACTGCAATTCCGGAATTTGTTGCGGCAGATCTCCTTTCTCAGGCCGAACATGATATCCTATCTTCTGCTATACTTGTTACAAATTCAAAAGAAATGGCCAAGGCTGTTGAAGACGCTGTTGAGGAGCAGCTTAAGACTCTTATTCGGAAAGAGATCGCAAAAAATTCCCTTACCAGGTTTGGCGCGATAATAGTCGTGCCTGATTTTGTTACGGCCATGGAACTTGCAAACAGAATTGCACCGGAACATATTGAACTTCAAATAAAAGATCCTTTTGAATATATTGGACAGATCCATAATGCCGGTGCCGTATTTATTGGAAACTACACGCCGGAACCTGTTGGGGACTATATTGCCGGACCGAACCACGTGCTTCCAACTGCCGGTACGGCAAGGTTTGCTTCTGCCCTTTCCGTGGACAATTTCATCAAAAAGACCAGCCTTATATATTATTCAAAAGAAGCGCTTAAGAGAGAAGCGAATGATATCATCCGTCTGGCTGAAATTGAAAAGCTGGATGCGCATGCAAATTCCGTAAAGGTGAGATTAAAAAAAGTGTAATATTTTAGCTGTTTGAAAACAAGGTCGCTTGAAAGATAATTAAATTTGGTTCTTCTCCAAATTAGTTGGAGAAGAGGGTCCAAGGA
>CAZQOH010000488.1:0-2115 GCA_964594355.1 uncultured Desulfobacterales bacterium | reverse complement strand
TGGCATTTGTGGCCAAACATCTACCAGATCCATTCTTCCTAGAAAAGGATCAGCGGATCAGCTTAAGACCCACTTTCGACACCCTTATTTTTAGTTTTTAGTTATTTTTATTTACTGTATTTACGGAAGGATATATCAATTTTGTTCGAAACTTGAAATTTTTTAGTCTAGGGGGCTGGACATTGTTTCCCGAATATGTCATATAATCTGAAACCGGTATGACATTAAAAGGGAGGCAAAATGAGAGAGCCACTTGAGGATGAAAAAGCAGTCGAGCGGAAAAAGATAGCGGCTTATGTTGTTGGTCACTTACCCATTGTTAAATCGTACGCAGCTAAGATAGGCCTTGTTGATATTATCAATGAGCTTATTCCCAACAAAATGGATATAGATCCAGGAACAATCTTTCTGGGAATGGTGATGGATACACTGTCCGGGCGTACCCCCCTTTATCGATTAGATGAGTTTTTTCAAGATCAGGATACAGAGCTACTTTTGGGGAAAAGAATCAATGCGGCAGTTTTCAACGATTATAACGTCGGCCGTGTTCTTGATAAGGCGTATGCAATTGGGGCCATCAGGATATTTTCGGCGATTAGCAAACGGGCTGTAGATGTTTTTGAGGTCAACAACCGTCATGTTAGCTTTGACACGACATCGGTCAGTGTTTTTGGGGATTACGATCTGTACACGAACGATGATGAAAGCTCGATTCTAAAAATAACACACGGACATAGTAAGGATCATCGTTCTGATTTAAAGCAGTTTTTAGTATCCATGCTCTGCGTTGACCGCAATGTACCGGTATTCGGCAAGACAGAAGATGGCAACGGTTCGGATAAAACGATCAACAATGAAATCCTTACAAGTATTTCAAAACGGATGGCATTGCATGGTCTGGAGCCAGGAGCTTTTATCTATATTGCCGATTCAGCGATGGTGACAAAAAATAACCTGTTGGCCATAGGTGACCGTACGTTATTCATAAGCCGTCTGCCGGCCAACTATAAGGAGTGTCTGCGGGTAATAAAAGATGCCATTGAAAAGGATCAATGGCAGGATTTAGGCATATTATCCAGTACAAGACCGACTGCTAAGCGGCCGGCAGCCCATTATAAGGCCTATGAATCAAGAGTTGAAATCCACGGTAAAAAGTATCGAGCTATCGTGATCCACTCAAGTGCCCATGATAAGCGTCGTCAAAAGCGCATAGATCGAGAGTTAAAAGCAGACCGGAAGGCCTTTGAACAACAATGTAAGGCGGTTTATAAAAAGGATTTTTTTTGTCTTGCAGATGTACAAGCCGCCCAAGCAGAACTTAGCAAGACGAAGTGTAAATATTACGTTTTAAATTCAGAGATTGAAGAAAGGCCAAAGTATAAAAGAGGACGGCCCAAGGGCGGTATCCGCGAAATTAAAGAGATGCGATATGGACTTTTAGCAACCGTTGTAGAAGATGAACAATCAGTTTCAAAGTTAAGACTACAAGCGGGTTGCTTTGTGATGCTTACCAATGTTTCTAAAAAGGGAAAAGATAGTTACGACGCTAAAGACATCTTAAAAGCTTACAAGGATCAATACGGGATAGAACAGAACTTTGGCTTTCTTAAAGACCCTGTAATCGTAAACAGTATATTTTTGAAGAGGCCGCAACGGATAGAGGTTCTTGGCTTAGTTCTTCTACTTTCACTACTCATATGGCGTTTGATTGAAAGAGAGATGCGCCAATATGTTGAAAGAGAAAAGCGAGATTTACCTGGGTGGAAAAGAAGGCGAACCACACGGCCTACAACCTTTATGCTCATGACCCAATTTCAAAGAATCATGATTATAAAAATTGGAGATAGCCGACAACTCAACAAACCGTTTACTGAAAAGCAAATGGAGTATTTAGTATCACTCAAGGTTGACCCGGTTGCCTTTATTAAACCTGGGGCAGGATAATAATTGGCCCAAATTGTTCCGGTCATGAAAATAGGACAGAAAAATTGATGAAAACCTGGCATTTAGGGTGCTGAATGTACGTTCAAGCAGCGCAATCCCCACCATTATCCGGGTCGAACCCAAGGTGTTTGAAGATGAACGTGGGTTTTTTCTGGAAACTTACCATCTCAA
>CAZQOH010000487.1:0-2123 GCA_964594355.1 uncultured Desulfobacterales bacterium | reverse complement strand
AACAGGAGACCGGCTTTGCAACAGTTCTTTGTTGAAAATGGATGCACATTATCTCTGTTTATCTTTTTTAAACTCCTAAAAATTATGAGCTGATAGTCTGAAGTTTAATTACCGTACCGTTTTTGTTAAATAAACACAATATATAACTGTTAATCAAGTTATATTAAACCCTCTTTTATTTAAATTTGATATTAAATGATTGTAAAGCTATTTATTATGATCTATAGATCTAAGAAACTCAGACCTCTTAAAAATGCTGAGGCTTTTGAATGTAACAAATTGATATGTAAAAGGATAGACTAAAGATAGAATTATAATTAAAGAGGGGGAACGTTGCTCGCAAAGGTTTTAAGCAGTGCTGTGCTCGGAATTGATGCGTATTTAGTAGAAGTAGAAGTGGATATAGCATCGGGACTTCCTACATTTACTACCGTAGGACTCCCGGAGGCATCAGTAAAAGAAAGCAAGGAAAGGGTAAAATCTGCGATTACTAATTCCGGCTATGAATTTCCTGTTGACAGGATTACTGTAAATTTAGCTCCTGCCGATATAAAAAAGGAGGGGACCGGCTTTGATCTGCCCATAGCTTTAGGAATACTGACTGCAACAGGAATCATTTCACAAAAGGTAATTTCCAAATATCTCATTTTAGGCGAACTCTCATTGGATGGTCGTATCAAACCTGTTAGAGGTTCTCTTCCCATGGCCCTTGCTGCAAAAAATGCGGGCTATTCCGGAATAATTGTACCTTTTGATAATAGGCGAGAAGCATCGGTAGTAAAAGAAATTTCCGTATTGCCTGTGAAAACCATGTCCCAAGTCGTCGAGTTTTTACAAAAACGCTTTCAAATAGAGCCTGAAAAAGCTGATATTTCCGGTTTATTTGAAAGAAATAACAAATCTGAAGTCGATTTTTCCGAAGTCATGGGCCAGGAACATGTAAAGCGGGCCATGGAAGTCGCGGCTGCAGGGGGACATAATCTTATTATGATCGGCCCTCCCGGCGCGGGTAAAACCATGCTGTCAAAACGCCTCCCAAGCATACTACCTCCATTAACATTTGATGAGGCAATTGAAACCACCAAAATATTTTCAGTTGTTGGGATGCTTGAAAAAGATCAGGCCCTTATTACATTAAGGACTTTCAGGTCACCACATCATACAATATCAGATGCAGGTTTAATAGGTGGTGGTCACATACCCAGACCAGGTGAGGTAAGCCTGGCTCATAATGGGGTTCTTTTTCTTGATGAACTTTCAGAGTTTAAAAAACATGTATTAGAGGTTCTCCGCCAGCCCCTGGAAGATTTAAAAGTAACGATTTCACGCGCTTCTTCAACCATTACCTATCCTTCAAGTTTTATGCTGGTGGCGGCTATGAATCCATGTCCGTGCGGGTATTTCTCAGACCCTAAGCACGAATGCAGATGCACTTTTCAGCAGATCCGCCGTTACCGGGCAAAGATATCCGGACCACTTATGGACAGGATAGATATTCACGTTGAAGTACCGGCAGTTCCTTACAAAGCCTTGATGGGAGAATCTAATGCAGAGCCATCAGAGGATATTAGAAAGCGTGTTAATGCTGCCCGCAAAAATCAATCAGAAAGATTTAAAAGAACAAAAATCTACTGCAACACCCAGATGACAAGTCGTCATATCAAAAAATACTGCAAAATCGATGACGCATCCTGCGATCTTTTAGAATCCGCCATCGACAAACTCGGTCTTTCCGCCCGTGCCTATAACCGTATCCTTAAGATTGCCAGAACCATTGCAGATCTTGATGGTGAATCTGATATACAGGTTGATCACATTTCCGAAGCGATTCAGTACAGGACTCTGGATAGAGGAAAACGGTATATATAAGCTTTCGGAAGGAAACATCTCTTTGAATCCATCCCAGAGACAGCCCTGTTGTTACCGTTTCTTTGGTGTTCAATTAAACCCTTGACAATATATCTTTAAGAGCTATAATTAGGCTATGTACAAGTTGAAATATCGGAGGCAGGCCAGGAATTATTTGGCTCGTCTGTCCCTGAAAACCAAGACTGCAATAGTAAAAAAACTTCATGAAATTGCAATCGATCCAGATGACCATTGTCACGATATTGATGTATTAA
>CAZQOH010000486.1:0-2141 GCA_964594355.1 uncultured Desulfobacterales bacterium | reverse complement strand
GCGAGCAAAAAAAATATCAGAAGACTTGACTCGAACTATCTATTGATATATGGACATTTCTTCAAAGGTCTTTTTAAAGTTGGAAACAATTGGCAGTTTAACCCGCCATCCGCTTGAAGCGAAGAAATAATTTTTAAGAAAGGAGAGATGAACATGTCGTTTACAGTTACTGTTGACCTGGACAAATGTGAAGGTTGTGAAGAATGCGTAGATATTTGTCCTATGGAAGTCTTTGAAATGCAGGATGAAAAATCTGCCCCGGTAAATGCTGAAGACTGCGAAGGTTGTGAAAGCTGTATTGAGGTCTGCGAACCAGGCGCTATCACAGTTACGGAAGACTAATCGACCCGCAAATTAACGTTCCTCTGGTCCTTTATTAAGGGCCAGAGGACGATCCTTTAGTATCCTGGACGGGGCCTAAAAATGTTGACACTTAATTAAGCCGCTTTCTTCATTTCAATACATTCATACTCCTCAGGCGAACAATAATCAATAGAGCTGTAACCGCTTCCGATTATAAAATAATTCAATATATCTGAATATGGATTCGGGTCCTTCGAGAAAATGGCCACGGCTTTTTTTAATATTTCAAGCTACCGTTTGGCACGTGCCAGTTCTTTTTGCAGGGATTTAAATTCACGTTCAGATGGGCGGACATTACCGCTTCCGCAAAATACATCATCTTGAAATTTCTTTTTATCTCTTATCCATTTTAATACAGTTCCATGGCCGATTCCAAGGTCTCGTTCCACCTGAATGCAGGTAAGACCGTCTTCTTTTATAAGGCGGATGGCTTCCTCTTTAAATTCTTTTGAATGGGTTTTTCTTTTTCTCATTGCTTGACACCTCCTGATACTATAAATTAAATTAGCTATTCAAGGTGTCAACATATTTAGGACAATTCACCCGGACGATAGCTCGCAAGGTAACCCTGAACGGTGAACCTAGAACCTGTGAACGCTTACGATTTGTGATTCCATGAATATCGGAGAAAAAGTGTGATACTTGCTATAGGCGAAATACTTTACGATATATTTCCTGAATACAAGCGCTTAGGCGGAGCGCCTTTCAATTTTGCCTTTCATTTAAATAATCTCAGCATTCCGGTTTATTTTGTTTCAAGAATCGGAAATGACATTGAAGGCGGGAGGATAATAAACTTCCTGCAACAACATAATTTAAAAATTAACAATATTCAGATCGACAACAGGCATAGTACAGGAAAAGTACTCGTAGAACTCGACATCAAAGGCGTTCCTGTATTTAACATCCTGCCAAACGTTGCCTATGATTATATTGAGTTCAATGCGTCAATCGCATCATTACTCAATGCAAATACCAAGCTTATCTATTTTGGAACCCTTGTCCAGAGAAGCGAATATGGTTTCAAGACTATACAGCAAATTCTTGCGCAAAGACACCCTGTAACAAAATGCCTTTACGACATTAATCTCAGGCCTCATTGCTTTACAGAGCAAGTTATTGTAGAATCACTCAGGCACTGTGATCTGCTAAAACTAAATGATGAGGAACTCGAAATTCTCAAACAAATGTTTGCTTTTAAAAAAAGCAGCCTCGCATTTGTCGAACATCTCATAATTAAATACCACCTTGAGATGTTATGCCTTACAAAAGGAAAAAATGGAAGTGAACTGTTTACATTAGATAAACATTTCCAAGCACAACCGGCAAAACTGGATAATGTCGTCGATAGTGTAGGCGCAGGTGATGCTTATACAACGATACTTTCAATCGGATATATTAACAAGTGGCCTCCGGAACTAATTCTGGAGAAAGCAACAGAATTTGCCGCGCGTATCTGTGAAATTAAGGGGGCGATTCCGATTGACCCGAATTTTTACATAAGTATTATTGCTGCTTTAAAAGGTAAACGAAATGAAAAAGCATAAATTATACATTCAAATGTTCAGCATTCACGGCCTCCTGCGTTCAGAAAATATGGAAATGGGACACGATGCCGATACCGGCGGCCAGATCAACTATGTGGTTGAACTTGCCAAGGCGCTCAGCGAGCGCAGTGATGTGGAACGTATCGATCTCTTTACACGTTTAATTATGGATAAAACCGTGTCAGAGGATTATTCCAGGCCAATCGAAAAAGTAAACGATAAATTTCGTAT
>CAZQOH010000485.1:0-2141 GCA_964594355.1 uncultured Desulfobacterales bacterium | reverse complement strand
TAATAGGAAACCGTTCAAAGGTTCAGGGTTCACAAAGTTCAGCTGTTAAGGTAGTTAAAGTTTTTGATAAATGATTGACAAATTTATTTTCATTCTATATTTAAACCCAAAACCGTTTAATTTTACCGGTCCCATCGTCTAGTGGTTAGGACGCCGGCCTCTCACGCCGGTAACGGGGGTTCGACCCCCCCTGGGATCACCAGAAACCAAAGAGCCGCTTTTTGAGCGGCTCTATTTTATGGCTGAACCATTACCCTTCCAGCCATTTTTCCCCTTTATCCGCAAGTCGATATTTCTGCTTACTGCCGCGCGGCTTGTCCGGTATGGTCATCTCGATCAAAGCACTGCCCAGCGCGGGTTGCAGGTATCTTTTGCTGAAGTGCCTTCTGTTCTTCAAGCCCAAATTCTCCATTTTACATCTTATTTGTATTTTTGCATTGCAATTTTACAAAATAATTGTATAATTGCATTATGAAAAAGACGATCATAAAGCGATTACTTAAGGTTCCCGGCCGTTCCTTTTTCCTTTTCGGTCCGCGCGGCGTGGGGAAAACCACCTGGCTAAGAGAGGTATTGCCGAAAGCATTCTTTTTTGATTTGCTCGATTCTACTTTGTACCTGGAACTTTCCCAAAATCCCGGCCATTTGGAAGCTATAGCCGGTAATCTCCCTGAAGATTCCTGGGTCGTCATTGATGAAGTCCAAAAAATACCCCATCTCCTTGATGAAGTTCACCGGCTTATGGAAACAAAGAAATGGCGGTTTGCATTATGCGGTTCATCAGCCAGAAAGCTGCGTAGGGGGGGTGTGAATCTTTTAGGCGGTCGGGCTGTTACCCGCTACCTTGACGCTTTTTCCTCCATAGAACTTAATGACCTTTTTGATACTGAGTTTTCACTACAATGGGGATTTTTGCCATATGTTCAACTGGACCGGGAGACTGCAGCCGATATTCTGAATTCATATGTGAATACATACGTTAAGGAGGAAATTAAAGAAGAGGGCATTGTAAGGAGTCTTCCCCCATTTTTGCGCTTTTTGAGTATTGCCGGACAAATAAATGGACAATTGTTAAACCGCCATAACATTTCCCGTGAGGCTGCCGTGCCACGAAGCAGCGTCGACGTTTATTTTTCTATTTTGGAGGATACGCTGCTTGGACATTTTCTCCCTGCCTATCGCCCGAATGTGAAGGTCAGGGAACAAACCCATCCAAAATTTTACTGGTTTGATCCCGGAGTTGCCAGAGCTGCAGCAGGTCTTCTTTTCGATCCTGTAGACAGATTTTGGAAAGGTATAGCTCTAGAAAACATGATTTACCATGAATTAAGGGTCCACAATCTTACTCAGAACAGAAACCGGCCTATTTATTTTTACCGGACAGGCAGTGGAACAGAAATCGACTTTGTTATTGAGACCCGGAGACGCCAACCATCTTCCAACGCCCATATCGTTTGCATGGAAGTAAAAATGGCAGAAAAATGGGACAGGAGATGGGAACGCCCCATGCGTTCGCTGGACAAGTCCGGTCGTATCCATGTGGATAAGATGATTGGAATTTACACAGGCAAACGAGCGTATCATTTTGAAGGCATAGACGTTTTGCCTGTGAAGGATTTTCTAAAGCGATTGCATCAGGGTGATGTTTTTTAAGGGGTTTTCTGGAGTAATGGTGTATTGAAAAAACACAAAAAGAATATAAAATAGAAAATTATTTAATTCATGAGCGATTCGTGTCAGATTTCGACACGTCTTGCACATAAACAAAAAATTTGAAAATATTTATGCGCCCCCCAAATTCGATCAACCCCTGCTGAAGTGCCTTCTGTCCTTCAAACTCAATTTCTCCGTTAGTTCCCCACTGCTCATCTCTCCGGTCAGCATGCCCAGAAGTCCCATGGCTTGAGGGGCAACTTGCGGGGTGACTTTTTCGGTGCCTCGCTGCACGGCAGGCAAGGCAACTGGCAGGAAGGTCACATACACAGAAGCAGTCTGTTCCGACCAAGCGGGTGGCGGGTTACCGGCATTCCTACCGTGACCGATAACAAAGCATTAATTCACAATTCAGGCTTTGACACCGATAATTTAATGGAGCGAAGATAATTTGGTAAAGATAAAAAAAGATATTCAAGCCGAAGTGA
>CAZQOH010000484.1:0-2144 GCA_964594355.1 uncultured Desulfobacterales bacterium | reverse complement strand
CATGGCCGGCTTTTGCCCGGGCATGCGAACCAACGTATCCGACGGCGATATAAAACCTAAATTGAGCGATTTACGTCAACCATACGAGACAATTTTCCCCGGAACTCCGCAATTACCATGAACTCGCCATTTTATTAGACAATTTTTTTATTTCACCCAATGGGTGATTACAATTTTCTGTCCATCCTTTATGCTAATTCTCATAGAATTTCAAAGTGAGCATTGCAAAGTGATCGAATTATATGGGTTTAGATTTCCTTTTTTACTCATTTGTGATACGGGTATTAAAAATAAAAAAATACAATATGATGTATGAGAAAAGAGAAATCAACATGAAAAAAGCCCGCAGTTCAAAACGAATAAACAAAATCGGAACTACCAATGACACTATCACTGGCAGAGGAGGTTTATCGCTTTTTAGTCGCTATCTGGAACAAATTGGAATCTGGGATATTTTGAATTCAAAATTTGGCATCATTCGCAAAAGTTCAAAAGGGCTCCCGGTTTGGATTCTGTTCAAACAGATTTTTTGTTTCTTTTTTGACGGAACATGTCGACATTTGACATATTTTGATCAAATAAAACAAGATACCGGTTATGCAGCGGCGATCGAAACCAAATGCTCCCAGATGGCATCATCTCACATGATAAAGCGCTTCTTCAAGCTTTTCGGCTGGTGGTTTAGCCGACACTTTCGCTGGGTTCTAAAACGGTTGTTTATCTGGCGTCTGAAACTCACAAAACCCGATGAAATAGAACTATATGTCGATTCAATGGTGATGAACAATGATGATGCTCAAAAGCGTCACGGAGTTCAACCCACTTACAAAAAAGAGAAAGGCTTCCAACCGCTACATCTCATTTGGAAAGGCATGATTGTCGATGCTATCTTTAGAGGTGGAAGCAAAAATGGCAATTTTGGCAATACAGTTGTCAACATTGTCTCTGATTTGGTCCATCTCATTCGCAGTGAGTACAGCGAAACTGTTACAATCATCCTACGTTGCGATGGTGGCTTTTTTGATATCAAAAATTACGAAGCTTTTAACGCACTCAACATCGCATTCATTGCCAGTGGCAAAGTGTACGAAGCCGTTAAAGAACAAGCCGGCAATGCGGATAAGTCTTATTGGAATTCATACAACGGTAAAGACCAAAAGTGGCAATTTTTGGAATTCGGTTTCCGATGCAATAATTGGAAACGTTTCTTTCGGGCTTTTTATACCCACTGCCTTTATGAAAGACAGCAAATGCTACTTGATTTTGCGCGACCGGATAACGTCATCTTAACCAATATCGGCATAAACGATAAAGTGCTTGAAAACTGTACCCCGGAGCGTCAGCAGCACTGGCTTCAACCCGAAACGATCATAAACAGCTACCATCAGTGCGGTACCGACGAGCTTGCTCATCGAGGATTAAAAGATTTTGCTTCCGAAAAACTGCCGTTCAAGAGATTCAGTCAGAACTCTGCGTTTTACTATTGCATGTTAATTGCTTTCTTTCTTTTTGAAACCTTCAAAGAGGATGTAGCATCAGAAGTCGTATCGATAACAAGCTATGCCACTACTGTGCGCCGTATACTTGTCGATATTGCAGCAAAAATCGTAGAGAAAAGCCGGATAATTACTTTAAAAGTATCCTCATCTGTTATGGATGCTCTCCGGTTTGACACCATGTGGGCCAATTGCCAGAATCCACCTCCCATCCTGGCTTAATTTATTTCTCCATCCCCAACACACAATAATAAGTGAGCGGCCAATGGTAACGTATGCCCAAAATCTATCATAGATGTCGCTCATTTTAAAAAACAGCGACAACTTATTGCAATTTTCGAATCTTTTCAGTCTACTGATGAAATAATGCACCTTCCGCATACAGCAAAAGATGTTTTGACTTAGAATTGTTGCTTGAGTATAATATTTTGTCTCATAAGAAGCAGTTCAGCTTTAAAACCGCTCAATTTAGGTTATATAGAGTTGCGAGATGCGCCCACATCATCGGACATAGCAAATCGACACTGTAGATTTCCTCCAACTTGGAGATGGCAGCCATTGCGGTCTTCTTGCTGCTCAAAGCCCTCTTCAGATTGATATCTGCCAAGTTGAATGCTCTCTCTTCCATTCTGCGTTGTCTTCCTATTT
>CAZQOH010000483.1:0-2144 GCA_964594355.1 uncultured Desulfobacterales bacterium | reverse complement strand
CTGGAAAAACGGTCAATCCATATTCGGCAGTTTCTGGATAAGGTCATACAAAGCTCGCCCAATGCAATTATCTCTGCAGATAGAGATGGAAATATTTTAATAATGAATCAGGCGGCGGAAAAGCTATTTGGCTATTCCATGGAAGAAGCCATTCGTACAAAAAATGCGGAGGACTTTTACCCATTCGGAAAAGCAAAGGAAATTATGAGAAAAATGAAGAACAAGAATTTTGGCGGAGAGGGGAAGTTGTCCGCCACGCAAGTTGATGTCGTTAACGCAGCAGGTGAAACCATCCCCGTTGAAATGACAGCCAACATTATATATGAAGGTGATAAGGAAGTTGCCAGCACGGGAATTTTTTATGATCTTAGAGAAAAATTAGCTGCAGAGAAGAAACTAAAAGAGGCCTTAGTCCAGATCGCCCAATCGGAAAAAATGGCGTCTTTGGGTCAACTGGCGGCCGGGGTGGCCCATGAAATCAATAACCCGCTGACTGGTATTCTGCTTTATGCAAACCTGGCCCTGGAACGTCTTGATCAAGCAGACCCGCTTCGAAAATATTTGGAGTCTGTGGTCAATGATACAGACCGCTGCAAAGATATTGTCAAAAACCTTCTGTCTTATAGCCGGCAGGCAAGCCCGACCAAAGAAATATTTCAAGTCAATTCGTTGGTGGAAGAAAGCTTAAACCTTATCCGGGATCATAAGCGATTTTTGAATATTAAACTCGTCAAAAAAATGTCCAAATATATGATGTTGGTCCATGCGGATAAAAACCAGCTCAGCCAGGTCATCATAAACCTGGTAATGAATGCAATTGATGCCATGGAAAGAAAAGGGACCCTTACATTGCAGACGTTATGCGATAAGCCCAATAAAAAGGCGTACATAGAAGTGTCCGATACCGGATGCGGTATCCCTAAAGAAAATTTATTAAAAATATTCGATCCGTTTTTTACGACAAAAGGATCGGAAAAGGGCACCGGTCTTGGCCTGAGCACTTCCTATGGCATTGTCGAAGAAAACGGAGGCCGTATTTCAATCAAGGAAACGAGTCCCATGGGAACAACCTTCTCGTTAGAATTTCCACTATTTAAACCTGATAAAGAAACAAGGGTTCCATAAAACAAATATGTTTAAAAATATGATGAGGGGCCCGAAGCCATGACTGAAAAACAACCTGCTGAAATTTCATTTAAGCCCAAAATCCTGGTGGTTGATGACGAAAAGGTGATTCGAGGAGGCTGCCGTGAAATATTAACCCAGGAGGGATATGAGGTGCTTCTAAGCGAAAGCGGGGAGCAGGGATTGAAAATGATTGAAAAGGAGCATTTTGATATTATCCTGCTGGACCTCATGATGCCGGGCTTATCAGGTTTCAATGTTTTGTCACATGTTAAAAGACTTCATCCGGATACCTCTATTATTGTCATCACCGGCTACGCCACCATTGAAAACTCTATTGAAGCCATGAAAAACGGTGCCTTCGATTTTATTCCAAAACCCTTTTCTCCGGATCAACTTAGAGTAGTAGTGTCCAAAGCCATCGAACATACGGGCGCACTTAAAGACATTGCTAATGAAAAATCCCGGATGCGCGTACTCGTTAATCTTATCGCCAACGGTGTCATGGTTACTGATGTTGAAAAAAGGCTGGTGCTGGCCAATCCGGCTTTTATGAACATAATGGAATTTCAAAGAGATGATATCATTGGTCGTCCCTTTACCATGCTTGTCCAACACGAACAGCTCCAACAAATGGTGGAGAGTACCCTTTTGATGCCTGAAAATGAATTCGCTGAGCTAACCGAAGAATTGGAGATTAAAAAAAGCGGAGGAGACGAAACGACGACATATGTTGTCCGATGCCGACCTTTCAGAGACAGGATCGGCCGGAATTTGGGAACCATTACCGTATTGAGCGACATCACCTACTTAAAAGAAATAAATCAGCATAAGTCTGATTTTGTGTCTATGGTCGCTCACGAGATTAAGAGTCCCATGAGCTCGGTCCTGGCACAGATCAACGTGATTCAAGATGGATTGGCCGGGAACGTTACACCAAAACAAGATGAAATTCTGTTCAGGGCCTCGGAAAAGATTAAAGGGCTTGTCACCCTTTCATCCGAACTTCTGAATTTGGC
>CAZQOH010000482.1:0-2160 GCA_964594355.1 uncultured Desulfobacterales bacterium | reverse complement strand
GATTATGAACAATGATTCCGATAATTCTGATCATAGAGGTATTCGTTCAATATTTATAATAAGCGTTTTATCGATCGTCCGTCAGTAATCAATGGCATAAGGAGGAGATATTTGTCAATTTTTTAATAGCTTTGTGATTTATGAAGCCGAGGATGATTGATAAAACGTTGAAGGGCGAAGCCGCCACCCGGGCTGAGAGGTGTGCATCCTATATATGGGTATTCATATGTGATCGGTTAATACGTACCCAAATACTTTATATAAATTCATAACCTATTGTATATCCACATTATATCAGATTCGAAACATTTTTAAAAAGGTACATAAAATATTATTGACATACATATCATATTCATTTATACTCCTCTCATAATCCAATATGAGAGGAGGTACTTCTTATGGATACATTTGATAAAATTATCGAGTTTCAAAGGGAATTATTACAATCCCAACTTAAAATTGTCCGACGCTATCAACAGCAAAGCCCTGAGTTTAAAAAACAGCCAAAACGTACGTCTAAACTAGATATCGTTGAGGACATACTTCTATCTGCGGATCAACCGCTTCATATCGCTAAAATTATCGAAACCGCAAAAAATGATTACAATGTCACCCTGCAAAGAGACTCCATCGTTTCAGCTCTTGTAAAAAAAATTCAGGCCGGAGAACGATTCGTCCGAGTTGCACCAAATACTTTTGCCCTGAAAGATACCCCCTAATTTCAAAGGAGATTTATACCGATGAGCTTTACTGCCAAAATAAATCAGATCCGGAAAATATTGGGAAAAGATGAACATTTTCAGCGGGAAAAAAAATTCCGCTTTTTCAGCTCGTTGTTTCTTTAGTTTCGACATTTACTGTCACCACCAAGAAAAAATCAATCGCTGATGCTCATAGAAACTATATCAACCTTACCGGAGAAAACATCTCCCGAAGCAGCTTCTGGGAGAGGCTCGCCAATGGTAAGCTTGTCGATTTTTTAGAAAAAGCCGTCTTAAATTTCTCCTTCCAAATCCAACAAAAAGCGCTCAGCCAACTGCGGTGGTTATCAACATTTCAAGATGTATTTATCTACGATGCCTCTCCGATCCGTTTACCGTCATCCCTATCCAATAGATTCCCCGGAAACCGGAGCAATCACAGCCCTGCTTGCTTAAAATTCAGTGCCCTATATCAAATGAGCGTCAGGGGTGTAAAATGGTTGAAATTCACAGCTCAAAAAATCCATGACAGTCAGATCCTGCCTGATCTCGAACAATTAAATGGTTCATTGTTCTTATTTGATCTGGGCTATTTTAGTCATTTATTTTTACATCAGTTGAATGAAGCCGGCGTCTGGTTTATTTGTCGCTTAAAGGCAAATTCTGCCCCAGTCATTACCTGTGTAATCAAAGGCGTTGCCAAACGACATATCGGACATCCGTTGAATAAAAAGGTAACGCTCAGGGGTCCCATCGCTGAAGTTTGGGCAAAATTAATGCTCCCTGGCAAAGGTTTTATCGAGCTTCGTCTCATTGGATTCCGCTTTCCCAAAACAAAACAATATCGTTGGTATGCTACAAATTTGCCTCAATCCATGCTTTTAGCCCAATGGATATACCCCATTTACCGATTGCGTTGGCAAATAGAGCTTTTCTTTAAATCCATAAAGTCCATGCTCAATGCTGATCAAATAACATCCGGCAACGAAAACATTGCCTTGGCCATCGCCTACAGTTCAATCCTTTCATCCCTTATTTCAAGCTCAATAATAATTGAAGAAGCCATTATATTTGCTCACATTGAACTAAAATCAATCACTGCTCAAAGACTGATGATTGTATTTTCTCTTTTTGCTCACAACTTGACACAATGCATCGTCTCAAAGGAATTCTCAAATATTTCTCTACGAAAAAAATTGCATAACCTACTACCACTACTAACGTGCCCTAACAGAAATCACCGCCCAACTTCATTAGAAATCGTTGTAATGTTGACATTATAGAGAAAAATGGCATTATTATCCGATCACACATGAAGGAGTATAGAATGTCCCCGTTTCCCTTCACAATCTGATTCTTTTAGTTTCATTATTATTCCATTCGAATTATAGATTATGTAGATCCTACAATTTGTCCCTGAATCCTGGAAAAGTCGAGATCGACCGATACCTCTTATCAA
>CAZQOH010000481.1:0-2162 GCA_964594355.1 uncultured Desulfobacterales bacterium | reverse complement strand
TTAAGATAAAGACTTTTGGAAATCTTAATAAAGATCTTAGTTTAGCTTCTTTTAACTTTGAACTCAAATCGGGCATGTTTCATTTTATGACCCATGGAAAAGTTGAAGGAGAGTCGCTCATTGTTTTCACTGATCAACAAAAGACTAAAATTCCCCTAGAAAATAAAATCTATTTAACCGCCGGGATTATGGACGCAGCCTGGAGTTCCGGCCTGCAACCGGATCAGGCCAGAACTTTTTATGTGTTTGATCCAGCCACCATGGGGCAAAGAGCTGTTCAAGTAACAATGATTGGTTACGAGACGCTGAACGTCATGGGAATCAAACAAAAAACAAAAAAAATGTCTGTTGATTTTATGGGAGTTTCCCAGATAGCCTGGATAGGAGAAGATGGAAGCGTTATTCAGGAAGAGGGCTTTATGGGGATTAAGCTTAAAAGAGTTACTGAAAATGAAGCCTTAAAAGGGATGACTATGGCCGCGAGCCAGGATCTTACTTCAATTGTTGCTGTTACTTCTAGTATACCAATAGATCAGGCAGACAAACTAAAAAAACTGCGTTTGAAAATTTACGGCATCAAAAATGAGGGTCTCTTTTTACATGGAGGACGGCAAAATTTCGAAGACGGGATATTGACCATCCTCAAAGAAGATCATATCGATATGCTTGAGATGCATTTAAATGAAAAAGAGCAATTTTTAAAGCCCAGTCCCTTTATCCAATCCAACCATCCAAAAATAAAACACAAAGTATCTGAAATCGTGTCTCCGGACGACTCTCATATGTCTAAAGCAAAAAAACTTGTGGCATGGATGTATAAAAATATTGATAAAAGGCCTGTACTATCGGTTCCCAGCGCCTTGGATACTCTGAAAAACCTTATGGGAGACTGTAACGAACACGCAGTGCTTATGACGGCTTTGGCCAGGGCTGCTGGTATTCCTGCCCAGATAGAGGCTGGATTGGTATATGTAAAGGGTCGCTTTTACTATCACGCATGGAATGTTCTTTATCTTGGCGAATGGGTTACTGTTGATTCTCTAATGGGGCAGATGCCTGCAGATGCAACTCACATCCGTTTTGTACGCGGAGAGCCTAAAGAACAAATTGATTTGATAGGAGTGATAGGAAAAGTGAAACTTGAAATTTTGGAGCAGTCTAAATGATTTATTTAAAAAATCTATCTAAACACTTTGGCAACACAAAGGCTGTAGATCGATTAAACCTTCATATACTCCCTGGAGAAATATTCGGATTCATCGGCCCGAACGGTGCAGGAAAAACAACAACTATCCTTATGATGGCAGGCCTACTGGAACCTACAGAAGGTTCTGTGACCATAGATGGTATTGACATGGCCGGTCAACCTGAAGAAGCAAAAAGGAGAATAGGATTAATACCGGATCGACCGTTTTTGTATGAAAAGCTTACCGGCATGGAATTTTTAATGTTTACCGCAGACCTTTACGGTACAAATTTGGAAAACTTTTCTGAAAAAGCAGAAAAATATTTAAGTATATTTTCCCTTTTAGATCGAGCCCATGAATTGATTGAAGCTTATTCCCACGGGATGAAACAGCGTCTTATTATGTCGGCCGCTCTCCTTCATGATCCACGCTTGATCATCGTTGATGAACCAATGGTGGGACTTGATCCAAAAGGTATTAAAATTGTCAGAAATCTTTTCCGCAAGCTTTCTTCAAATGGAACCACAATTTTTATGTCTACGCATACACTGAAACTGGCTGAAGATGTGTGTGACAGGATCGGGGTCATCAACAAGGGCTCTTTAATCGCTACTGGAACAATATCCGATCTAAAAGAGGCTGTCCAGATGAGAAAAGGAGATCTGGAAAAGGTTTTTTTTCAGCTAACCGAGGAAAAAAACGATTCATGAAACAGGTGATTATGCTTTTAAAGCCCCGTTTGTGGTCTTTTAAAAACAGGGGTATTACAAATGAAGGGAACATCAGATTTTTTCTTTTTGCCGGTATCGGAACTATTTTCTGGGTAGGTATTTTTGCTGTCTCCTATCGAGTTCTGGTCTATTTTCAGAAAGTGGAGAATTTTGGCGATATCTTAGCTTTCAAACTCCTTTCCATGATTCTACTACCTGAATTTTGCACGTAACTCTACGTCATGAACAGTAAGCAGCGATTTTT
>CAZQOH010000480.1:0-2164 GCA_964594355.1 uncultured Desulfobacterales bacterium | reverse complement strand
AATTTTTTCATCATTCAGGTCATTACGATCGGTACGAAGAAAATAGGTACCATCATAGGGTTTGCCCAAATTCTTTTCATCAAATTGCCAAGTGATCCCGACAGCATTTTTACCACCTTGTTTGACTTGAATATCAAATCCTTTAGAAACGCGACTATATTGTTTGCGCAGTCGACCAATACGTTCAAGTACCTTGGCGTAATTTTTGAGCCGCCTTTTTATGCGCAAGCCATCACGGAGATACGAGAGTGCTTTTTCCATCTTCTCTCTGGCACTATTTACCATGGCCTGTTCTTTTTTGGTTTTGGCCTCACTGTGGCAATGTAAAAAAATGTCATCATCTTGCTTGAAGCTATGGACTTTGATCCCTTTTTTAATTTCAACAAATTCAGGATCAGGAATTTCATGAGGCTTGGAACGTGAGACAACGATATATGAAAATCCTTGATCCTTGAGAGTAATCAGATTATCCTCTGAAGCAATGCCGGCATCAATTACAACTGTGGGCTTTTCAAGTGGCAGAGGTGGCTGTTGGCCCACGGCTTGTCCATGAACTTCATGGACCATATCCATAAGAGTTTTTGGTTCACTGATATTACCTTCAAAGATACGTGTTGTTTTGAGAAAACCATTTTCATCCAGAACGATTCCCAAGGCGACCAATGGGCGATCATTGCGTTTGTCTTTAGACCGCGCGTGCTTAGCCTTCTCACAAAAAGAGACGTCTCCTTCAAAATAGGTGTTCGTCAAATCGTATAGAATGATTGATTCACCTAAACCCAAAAGTTTTTTGCTATGGTTTCTCAAAAATTGTTCAATCGCTTTTTTGTGTGAAAAAAGGATATCCGAGGTTTCATATAAAGCATTGTTTGCGAGACGGGAGAAGTCTGCTCGCAAAAGTTCACCCAAGCCGCTTTCTTGTTCAGCGTATCGCTTGAGTTCCCGTTCGCTACTGGGATGAACCAAACGTCCGATAATAAGCAATGCTGCCAGATCCATAACTTTTTTCTCAAACTTTAGTTGCCTGAAAAGTTTGAAGAATCCAAGCTGTTTCATTGCTTCCAAGCCGACATGTTCAGAACCTATGGATTTTCCTTCTGAAGAGGCAAGGGCGTTGACATCTACACTTTGAAAATCTTGTTCAGACTGCTTGAACTCATCTCTCTCCGCCATCTGTTTTTGGACAAGTAATTTTGTATAATGCTGAGCCAAGGCTTCGCTATTCTCATCTAACGGCACAAGACATCGTTGGCCGGCGAGCAGCTCTTCAATGCGGTTTGCAAGTGATTTCCACTGTTTTTGTTTTAGGTCGAGAGTGCCGAGGCTAAGTAAGGTTCGCTGTCTTGGTCCTTGCTCAGTACGCACGGATTCAACTAACTTGTGAGTATAGTATATTTTATTGGATCCTCGGTTCTTTTTTTCCTTAGCTCGGATAAACATGGAAACATCGTATCACAACCCCTCTATCGTGTCAAGCGTAATTTTTTATATGGGGCACTACAAAGGGCTTTTCAAAAGGTCGGAGTCAATAATATCAATAGGTTAAGGTAGAAATGCCCGCCAAAATATAGCAAAATTTACAAAAAATACGGTTCACAGCGGAAAGATGGGTTACGATTCGATTGACAAAAGCCTTGTGTTGTGAAGGAAATGTGTGAGATTGATTTGACATTTTTTATTATATGCTTTAAAGACCAAAGAAATCATGATCTTTCTAAACCTAAACGATAGGAGGTAAGGGGATGACAAAAGCACAAATGGTCGAAAAAATTGCACAGGACGCGGGTATCACTAAGGCTGCCGCAGGTAAGGCTTATGACTCTTTCTTGGGTTGTATTACCGGTGGATTGAAGAAACGCAACAGCAAGGTTACCCTTGTTGGTTTCGGGACCTTTAAAAAAGTCTACCGTAAAACCCGCTGGGGACGTAATCCGCAAACCGGTGAAAAGATCAAGATCAAAGGCAAAAACGCGGTAACCTTTAAGGCCAGCAAAAATCTCGCCTAGAGGAACTGATATATTGGTGCCGGGGAGGATCCGTACACGGTAAACACACCGCGCGCGCTTGCCCCCCGGCATAGACGACCCGCAAAGATTTTCCAGCCGATAGAGTTAAAGGGTAATCCTCTTTTTGAATTCCCTTTTCCAGTAAAAGCACGCCTGAC
>CAZQOH010000479.1:0-2166 GCA_964594355.1 uncultured Desulfobacterales bacterium | reverse complement strand
AGCCCTCATGGTGGACAAAAATTTTCACACTATTCCTGTGGTGGATGAGGGTGAGTTAGTGGGAATAGTGGGCAAAGAAGATGTCCTGAGAACACTCATGTGAAGATTATTTCTTTATAAAAAATATCAGTAGTGTCCAATTAAGAATCGAATAAATTCAATTGTATATGGCCACTAGTAATTTTGTTTTTGCAATCAGTTTCTGTGAGGGCCTGTAAAATAGGCATTTTCTCAAAAAGAGTAATGCTAAAAATTTGTAAAATTGTGTAGAGGCTCAAGTCTAATTTCAGCCGTTTTTTTATTATGGCTACCAGTACATACACGGATATTGCAACCCAAATTTGAGTCTTCACTGCATTTTTAGATGTACCATAAAAAGCCTTTATCCGAAGGTGCTGTTTGATCCATTTGAAAAATAGTTCGACTTGCCATCGACATCGATAAAGTTCTGCGATTGTAAAGGCTGGCAACGACATCTGATTGGTCAACAGATTTAATCGATTTTTTTTATCTGCATCGAAAAATTTTATCCGCCGAAGTTTTTCAGGATAATTTTTTCGGGCATAAAATCCGGTTGGGACAACAATTTGGTCGCATCTTAAACCGGAAGATTTATCCACAGGCATAGAATACAGTCGTCGTAAACCGGTGTTGGCCTTTGCTCGAACTACAAAAAATGAAGCGCATTGATGTAATGCATAAAGTCGTTCAAAGTCCAAATAACCACGATCCATTATGTAAATTGCGCCGGCTTCAGGGATGAGTTCGTCAAGGATGTTTATTTCATGAACTCTGGCCTCCGTTATGGCTATAAAAGAAGGGATATTCCCTTTCAAGTCTAATAGCGTATGCAACTTAATGCCGCCTTTGGTCTTACGGAAACGAGCCCAGGGAAAGACCGAGAGGCATAAGTCAATAATCGTTGCATCCAACGCGTAAACGGTTTCTTGAAGTTGAAGACCAAAATCGTCGTTTGAATATAGCTGTCTGGCCTGATGAATAAGGACTTGAGCAAAATCACAATATATGCGCCAGTCTCTATTTTCATTTGCATAAGCTATCGTACTACGGGAGATTTTACCTCTAATCCCCATGTGGTAAAGTTTCCTTCGCATAGCCCGGAGGCAGCATTCAATATCACGGAGACTCTCGCGATAGGTTAACTGGGCAAAAGCCATACAAAGAAACTGATCAAAGCATGTAAAAGAGCGAACTCGGTAATTACCGTTGTAGCGATTAACACATTGACGAAATTTTTTGATAGGCAGAAAGTCCATGATTTGAGAGAATACGGTTTGTCCTTTGTACACTGATTATCTCCTTCCGATGTTTTTGAATAAACACCGAAAGGGATATCAGGCTATTTAACCGTATTTCAAGTCGATTCCACCCATTTTCGTCAATATATTATTATATTTTAAAGGGTTATAAAGTTTTTATAAATTTTAATGGGACAGTAGTGAAAAAATATAGGTTATAATGTCATTTTATTGCAAATGGAGGGAAGCATATGAGCGACTATTTAATCGTGGTGGTCAATCGCGCCTGCGCACGTTTATTTACCCTTGAGCCGGTTGAGTTTCCCGAGCTAGAATCCGGTCCCAGGTTGATGGCCCGCGCAGAACTCGAAAACAAGGAAATCAGAAATGCCCCACAGATGTACACTGACTCCAAGACCGGCCGAGGCGTAGCCCCTCAGGGCGGAGGCGTTCACGGCTATGACGACAAACGGGATCAGCATTTGGATGAACTGAGACGCCGTTTCGCCGTCAGTGTCCTCGAACACGTTAAAAAGTTTGCCAAGGCCGAACGGGCGCGCACAGTTATACTGGCGGTATCAGCAAGGATGCGAAGGTTTTTGTACCCCGGCCTGGACACTCTGGCGCGACAGGGGTGTCGGGTACACAAACTCTCAAAGAACATGATCAATTTTTCCCCACAGAAAATTCATGAATATCTGGCTGAGGACGGATTGATCCCCAAGCAAAAAAAAGCGTAACAACAAAGGGGACGTCTATTGCCCCGGGATATTCAAAAATGATACATGCAGGCTGGAATCCTCCGATATTTAGGTGCCGAAATAATTTGACTTATATTCTACAATTAAAGATGGGTAAAGTCCGATAATCCGGACCTAATTTACTACCTTATATACTTCTTTAACAG
>CAZQOH010000478.1:0-2172 GCA_964594355.1 uncultured Desulfobacterales bacterium | reverse complement strand
AAAACTCATTAGTGTGATTTTTAATGCGGGTATGAACGAGTTCATGTAAAAGGACATAATCAATCATTTCGTCCGGCAATCTGATCAGCTTCATGTTTAGACTTATATTATTTTTGGCTGAACAGCTCCCCCATCTGGTTTTTTGATTTCTCATAAATACTTTATTATAGCTAAAACCGTGTTGCTCGGATAATTCATTCAACCGGCCAACAAGTTTCTTTCTGGCTTTATTTCTGTCGATTTCAGTTAAGTTCTTTGAAAGTGCTTCATGTTCTTTTTTCACGTGCTTCATTTTATCCAGATGTTTTTGTATCCAGCTTTTTTTGGATTTAGCAACCTGCTTGGCCTTATCGTATGATACTCCATAAGGAATGGCAACCCGGACGCCTTTGAAAGGTTTAACAGAAATGTTGATATGTCTTGCTTTCTTACTGCGTTCAAACAAAATTTGCCCAATACCATCAATTTCAATTGTTTTAGCTCTTGCTTTCAATAATGTTTTCCCCCGAACTTTTCCCCGAACTTTGAGTAATCATTCGGGTTCAAGTTTATAAATGAAAACGATATCAAATTGAAATCGAATTATACTGTGATTTTGAATTATTGCAAAGATAATGGTGAGAAAATACAATTCTTACAGAGTTAACCATCAACCCGCCCTTTATGGGGGTGATATTTGAGTCGGAGAGGAATTAAAAAAATTGGAGGTCGCAATTTGCGACTTCCAATCAAGATATAATGGGATTACGTATCCTTCATTTTATATTGGCAAAATACCTCAGATTTCAAAAATCATGACTTCTATGGTATATTATTCTCTTATCAAAGGTATGGGGGCGGCTGTGATCTATAGAAAATATCTCATGTTAAACAGCTTTTAATTACCCATTAATTTTTTGTGTATGTTCTGCACGAACGTCCTATAGGTTCAATTTATGGCCTGGGGGCACCCGTCTAAATTAAAAGTTGATTTTTAGCAAAATTCGTTATATATTTTTATCGAGTGAAAATTTAAAAAACAAGGAACGTAAGAAAGTTACAACATATGGAACTTTATGAGAAAATGGACCCGATTGAGCGGGAAATAATGATTCTTGAAGCTGTTCAGGGAAGTATTTCCATAGAAGGGATGGAAAAAGCTGCTGAAGAGTGTCGACAAAAGATTCTTGCCCTACGAAAAGAGCAGCGGAAGAAACATGCCGCCTCTACTTTACAACCAAAGGCTCAAACAGCTTAATCAGGGACGAATAATCTTGATTATGCCACACCATCTGAATCGCTCGGTGATACCGTTTTAAAAAATTCCTATCATAAAAAGCCGCTATTCGCATCGGTCCATATCCCACCTGCATCAACAAAAGATCACAGAGCAACCGTGCTGTTCTTCCGTTTCCATCTCTGAAAGAAAAGGAGTTTAATAAAAAATGACAACACTGGTACCGGTCGAGCAAATTGCGAATAAAATATATCTCATACGCAAAAAGAAAGTTATGCTGGATAGAGATTTGGCAGAACTATACGGTGTGGAGACAAGAGTGCTTAACCAGGCTGTTAGCAGAAATATCGAGCGATTCCCAGAAGATTTTATGTTCACCTTAACACGCGAGGAGATCATGAGGATATCACAAATTGTGATATCCTCAAAAATCAAATATGCAAAACGGGTTTATGCCTTTACAGAGCAAGGTGTTGCCATGCTTTCCAGTGTATTGCGGAGTAAACGGGCGGTTCAAGTTAATATTCAAATAATGCGAGCATTCACCCAGCTCCGCCAGATGCTTTCGACACACAAGGATCTAAAGAAAAAAATAGAATCTATGGAAAAGAAATACGATCAGCAATTTCAGGTGGTATTTGAAGCCATAAAACAGCTCATAGATGAGGAGAGTAAACCAAAGAAAAAGATCGGTTTTACGGTAAAGGAAAAGCAGAAGGCTTTCGGTAAAAAAACTAAAAAGAAGAAGTGAATAAATATGACCGAATTACATGAAGCCCGTTCTGCACCAACATCCCGTAGCTTATGAGTTATGTTCTGGATAAGACCGGATAAAGAAGTCTGTCAATTTGCTTAATGCATTAATCAAGATGTGACCCCAAATTCTTTCTTTCATAAATACTTTACTCAAGTTTCGCACCCCTGAATTGGTGCGAAACGGCTTACAGATTGATTTA
>CAZQOH010000477.1:0-2180 GCA_964594355.1 uncultured Desulfobacterales bacterium | reverse complement strand
CTATTCTAAAAAAATCTTACCTCTTCTATTATGTTTAATCTAAGAATCTACAATGTTTATTGATCTGCTCATTGAACTAAGTGAAATGTGGAATGTAAATGTGGCTGCATACTGTCTGATGAAGAATCATTATCATGTTTTGCTGCAAACACCCGAAGGGAATATTTCAAGATGCATGAGGCATCTAAACGGCATTTATACACAGAGATATAACAGGAGACATGGATTCGATGGTCAACTTTTCAGGGGAAGGTATAAGTCGATTCTTGTTTGTAACGACAGTCATCTTCTGCAACTGGTGAGATATATACATAAAAACCCGGTAAAATCAGGTATTGTAAAAAACATCCAGGATTATGAATGGAGCAGCTACAAAGGTTATCTTTCATATGCGAAGAAATGGGACTGGTTATACAAAGACTATATTCTTTCCATGATAACGCCTAAAAAACTGGGCAGACTGAAGCCGTTTGTTGAATTTATGCAGAAAGATGATTCTGAAGAGGTTACAAGGCTTTTTTCATTAAGGAAGCTTCCATCATTTTTTGGTCCGGAAAGTTTCATCACAGGGATAAAAGAGAAATATTATTTTAAGAAAAAAAATGATGAGGTTCCAGAATCAAAAAGCCTGGCTCCGACATCTGATATAATCATTTCAGCAGTGTGTGAACATTACGAAGTGGCCTTTAATGAATTATTGAAAACAAGACGCGGAATATTTAATGAACCGCGGAATATTGCAGTATATCTATTACGCCATATACGCGGCGAAAATCTTAACAACATAAGTACATTGTTAAATATTAAAACATACAGTACTGTAAGCAGCATCATCCGAAGAGTTTCAAACCTTAAAAAATGTAACAGAAGAATCAGAAAAGAGATAGAGAGCATACAGGATAGTATTAATAAGGGTCAAAGGCAGACTTGACCCCATTTTTCCCAAATTTATAACGCTCAGCTTGGGTTTAAGAAATATGCAACCATGTTCCGATTCTCCGTGCGGCCGTGAAACTGCCCCAGGCTAGTGCACCCAGAAGTCTATCATCCCCAACGATGTGGGTGGTGAAAGCATTAACCACTCCTTCATCAACCTGATATGGTGCAAGTGCGGTCAGCAAAACGAGTCGCCCAACATCTTTAGATTTCTCTTCCAACCCGTTCATAGCCTCCTCAACCCAATGCCGACCGAGTGTCGGATCCTTACCATCCCAAGCCTGAACATGTTTCACCACGCAGTCACGTACGTCTTCCGGAATAAAATCTCTACCAGCCCTATTAACCACTGCCGCAAAACGTGCAAAGGCGCCCGCTATGTTCGGCGATGTCTTTGCCCAGGCTAAATCGGCAGGCAGCTCGCTTTCGGGTAATAATTCCAATGACGCTCCTAATGGTTTGGAGCGATGAATAGCTCTGGAGAAAAACCAGCCAGCCATTCTTTTGAAAACCCCCTTCAACAACGGATGGTTGGATGGTAAGGGCGTATTGCTCAAGAGTACACTTACCATCCGATTCACGTAGTGGAAGAACACAGCCGTCCCAATAATCTCAGGTGCATCTTTCTGAGAAAATGGGGGTGAAAGAAGAACCTTAGCTCCGGGTGAACGGGTTGCCGCAGCCCATTTTACTATAGAACGCACGGCCGCATCTTGAATCTGGTCGTCATGGTGATGAATGATGGCGTCAGCAGAGTTACGCGCTGAAGTCGCATTGAGCATGATGGTATGGGCATCAACGCAGTAGGGACACTGGTTAATTCTGGATATTGTAGCAGCCACGGCTTCCTTGACGTCTCGACGAACAGTTCCCACAAGGAGCGATTCACGACATGCACTCCATGCACCTGCCAGCAACTCTGGAGAGGGTGTGTGAAGGGTAAAAGGTTCTGCAAGGGCGCCGAATTCCTTCTTTATTTGAGGGTATACTCGAGCTACAAGTCCTTCAGTAGATTTCAGCGCAATTGGTTGTATGTATCTTATCGCCATAAGCTCCTCGTTTAGTTAATTGGTAACAGTTCACCGCAGACGCAGAGGGCGCAAAGGGTTAGTTTTTTGCTGTCCTCCTCCGCCCTGTGGAATGCGGAGCCTATTCCTCTGGGGTCAGCAGAAAGAAAAATATTCATTCTCTCTGCGTTCTGGTTTATTTAAGTCAAGTCTTTTTTTTAAAAAAAAGCTAGCAGA
>CAZQOH010000476.1:0-2185 GCA_964594355.1 uncultured Desulfobacterales bacterium | reverse complement strand
TATCAGTATATAATTGAGTTACAAATTGGTCAAGCAACGAAATAATTATAATGAATAAAAGATATAATGATTTAAACACTTATTTTAGAAATATTTTTGGGTGCAGGGTTCAGAAAATAGCTATCGATGCAGGTCTTACATGTCCAAACAGGGACGGTACAATTTCAACTGGAGGATGTATTTATTGCAATGCACGAGGATCTGGAACGGGTGCTTATATGGAAGGTCTTTCTATTAAAGATCAAATTATTAAAGGGAAAAAAGCGCTTTCAAAACGATACAAAGCTAAAAAATTTATAACCTATTTTCAATCATTTTCCAATACTTATGCCCACCTTGACAAGCTTAAGAGACTTTATGAAGAAGCATTATCAGTGGATGACGTTGTTGGTCTTTCAATCGGGACAAGACCGGATTGCATAAATGAACCGGTTTTAAAACTGCTTCAGGATTATACAAAAAAGTACATGATCTGGATCGAATACGGTTTACAGTCTTCCCATGATAAGACACTTGATATTATAAATCGTGGGCACGATTTTCAGTGTTTTTTAAAGACCGTAGAAGCCACAAAAGACAGAGGTATAAAGATATGCTCTCATGCCATTCTTGGTCTTCCCGGTGAGAATAGAACCCACATGCTTGAAACGGCAAAACTCCTGGCCGGTATGGATATAGACGGCATTAAGTTACACCTTCTCTATGTTGTCAGGGGGACACAGCTTGAGGCACTATACAGGCAAGGAAATTACAGGTGTCTTGAACAACAAGAATTTGCAGACCTTGTGTGCGATTTTATAGAACTTCTTCCTCAAAAGATGATAATTCAACGGCTCACAGGAGATCCTCACCCAAAGGAACTTGTTGCTCCTTTATGGTCCCTTAAAAAGGATGAAACAATTGCTCTAATTAATGATACACTAAAAAAAAGAAACACATGGCAGGGAAAGTATGCTTGAAAATTATTTAGTCGTCATAGTGAATGCCCCATTCCAATCTTTACCCGGTGGATTTGCTTTGTATTCACGACACCGCGCAAGCATTGTTTTACTGGGGCCGTCATTTTGTATAAGTTTTGATGTTGCTCCAAAGAACTTAATAGCCTTGCTCCAATCTCTTTTTCTGTAAGTATAAAGACCTTTGTGGTAATAATCTACTGCTTTGAGTACTTTTTTATCAACAAGTTCGGGATAGCCTAAAGGCTGATAAATATTGACAGGCTCTTGTTTTCCAACAACATTTATTGAATCTATCTCCCGTGCCATGATATTTTCACCTGCCAAACTATGAGTAGTCTCACTAACCAGAGTGTAACTACTGTACAGCTTGTTCACGCCTTCTAATCTCGCTGCCGTATTGACCGTGTCCCCCATCATTGTGTAGTCCATACGGTTTTTTGATCCCATATTGCCTACAACTGCCGGGCCGGAACAAAGACCGATACGCATAAAAAGTTCCGGTTTTCCTATTTCTTTCCAATCCGCTCGAAGTTCAGATAGCCTTTTCTGCATTTCGATACAAGCCTTACAAGCTGTGGCAGCATGATTTTCAAGCTCATTAGGCGCTCCGAAAAGTGCAATGACTGCATCACCCTCGAATTTATCCACCGTCCCCTCATGATCCAGAATTATATCTGTCATTTCAGTTAAGAACTCATTGAGTAATTCCACAAGCTCCTGCGGTGTAAGTTTTTCGGAAATGCTTGTAAAATTCTGGACATCTGAAAAAAATGCCGTGATTACACGCTCTTCACCCCCAAGAACAAGCTTCTCAGGTGAATCGATAATTTGTTTGACCACAGTGGGAGCAAGATATGTAGAAAAGGCATCCTTTACAAATCGTTTCTGCTTTGCCTCAACAAGATATTCATAGGCTGTGATGCTAACATATACTAAAATCATTACAGAAAGTGGATAAACAAGGTTAAGAATCGATCCCTTTTCCGCAAATAGATATTGGCATAGCAAAATATATCCGGCAAATAGAGAAGCGCTGACAACTGCGCCGGATATAACCCCAACACGAGGAAGTAAAAAGCCTAGAAACATACCTGCAATTATAATCGCCATAATATCAAATACTGCAGCCCAGGCTGGTTGAAATATAAAATCCTTTGTCAAGATACTGTCTATAATATTTGCATGAACTTCAGGACCTGGAAAAACAGATTCAAAGGGAGTCGTTA
>CAZQOH010000475.1:0-2185 GCA_964594355.1 uncultured Desulfobacterales bacterium | reverse complement strand
TACAAAGTTCAGAAACGTGACTGGTTTGGGGATTTGGATGTGGGTTTGAAAATGCTTGCAAAACGCAAACTGGATTTGATGCCGTCCAGGGTCAAAGAAATCAAACAGATCAAAGCATTGTTCAGACCCTAAATGAGCGCAAACAAAATGCCTGAGAAACTTACCATAGAAATGTCCTATTTTCCCGGCTGTTCACTGGCAACCTCAGCCCGTGAGAATAATCAGTCTCTGATGGAATTGTGCCTCAAGGCCGGTGTATATCTGATAGAATTAGAGGACTGGAACTGCTGCGGCACTTCTTCGGCCCATAGCATCGACGCTAAGCTGGCTGTTGATCTTGCAAGTCGCAATCTATCACTGGCCCCGCCGGAAAGGCCGCTCTTAATTGCCTGTCCCGGCTGTCTTTTGCGGCTGCGCGAAGTTCATTTGCATTTAAAACACGATGAAAACGGCCGTAACAGCTACGAAAAGAAGTGGGGTCGACCTTTTTATCCCGATCTTAACATAATCCATTTTTTCGAATTATTAAGTAATCTAGATTTAATGGCTTTGTCCAAGCATCAGACCTCCAGATTTGCAGGGTTCAAATTCGTTCCCTATTACGGCTGCATGCTGGCCCATCCGCCGGCTTTGCGTCATGAGAAAAATTATCACGGCCTAATGGAAAAAACTCTCGCCGCTTTGGGGGCCACACCCGTACCCTGGGCTTATGCTTCCCGTTGTTGTGGGACCTTCCTTTCTGTGGCCCGTCCGGATATTGTAACACCGATTGTCAATAGAATAATCAGCGGTGCCAGAGATATGGGTGCAGAGTGTATTATTACGGCCTGTGCCATGTGTCATTTGAACTTGGAGACGCGCTGCAACTTTAAGCAAGCCATTCCGATCTTACACTTTTCAGAGGTGCTTTCACTGGCTCTGGGAATTGGTGATTATAAAGACTGGTTTGCACGCCACCTGGTGGATCCCAGGCCCCTTCTCAAATCCAAAGGTCTGATACCCTAATATAGCTATAAAATTTTAGCCTTTCACTAATTTGATCCCGTTCCGATATCAGTTCCTAATCTATACCACTCTTGGAGTAGCTTGCAGGCAAAGTTCAAGGCAGTTATCTTTTATTTTCGGTACAAAGGCTGCAGCACAAAAAATTAATTCTTACGGCCTTAATTCAGGCCTATTATCGCACCTTCTACTCAGGTGGTTTTTTTGACATCTTCTCAAGCACTTCGTCGACTTGAGATGTGTTCATGAATCCCATATCGACCATAATTTCTCCTATTTTTCTGTGCTTTTCTGCCAATACATTCTCATTCAACTGAGCTTCCAAAACTTTAGAAACCTGCTCTGGTGTTACAAATCCTTTTTTTACCGCTATAAATCCAAATCGATACTCAAGATATTCTTTATCCAAACTTGTCTCCGGTTGCCGATTCTATAGCAAATTGCGAGTCCCAATCAACACATTTTGAGGCTTCATGTTTTCAAAATGAACAGCAGGTAACCTTTAAATCCAAGGTTGAAGTTTACTTTTTGTGACGTTGACGGACAATAGTTTTGAGCATTTTCTTTTGTTCTTCAGTTAGAATATTTTTAAACTGAGCATATGCATCAACTAAAGCTTTTGCTTTCTCTTTTTTTAATTCGTACTTTTTATCAATGAGTTTGTTAATATCTTTTTTGTCGATTGTATCTTCCCATAGTTTTGCCTTAATATCTAGCTTTAGCACGTCTACTTCTGCTCGTTTTATTATCAAATCTTTTTTTATATTAATTTTTAATGTTTTAATTTTTTCATATTGCTCTTCTGATAATCCCAACTCCACTTCATTGGCCATCGCTAAATGAAATTTATGGAAAACCTTCTTTTCTAAACCATGACCATGTCCTTTATCATATTTCTTTCCTTTACAGTATCCTTCGGCATAACAAGCCATGGAGAAAATTCCTACAAAAAGAAATGTTAACAAACAGACTATAATACTTTGCTTTTTCATAATTTATCCTCCCCTCTAACTTTTTGTTCCACCTAAACCATATATTCTACTGGACTCATTATCCAATATTAATAGGTTCTCAGTAGCATGGTTTTCGTGACTGAACAGCAGGCACGATCAGTTTAATAACATTGAAGATAACGTAAGGCAATCGCAAATATTTTGAGCTTAGTTTTTTGGAAGATGAAAGG
>CAZQOH010000474.1:0-2186 GCA_964594355.1 uncultured Desulfobacterales bacterium | reverse complement strand
GGAAATAACACATTTGTTTTGCCTTAATTAACTACAACTAATCGGGAGATGATCCCAAAAAAGTAAGACGGCTTTATTCAAAGGCTAAATAAATACGACGGTTTTTGGATCAATAGGTAAATTTGACAATTTATGTCAGAAAAATTGACAAATATTGTCAATAAAGCTCATATTACATTGATGGGGTTTTGAGATAACCTGTTGAATATTCGTTATATTTATTAAATAGCTGATTTTGGCACAATAATTGTATTAAACAATCATTAAAACATTGAAAAGTGCTCTGTTCTTTATAAAATTATGTTGTAAATTTAAATGCCACCCAGTTTCAACACCAATATGTTAAACCATGCGACGGCAAAAAGCCTCCAAGGGTTAAAAATTTAAAAGAGAAAGTTTGAGGTGGCGTTTAAAAGACTTCTCGGGTGTTCGTGCATCTTTTTTCCGCCCATCTATCAAAAAATAAAAAAGAGATGTGCGCCGGGACAAAATAACGGCACTTGTAGGGAAGCCATAAAAATTTTCCTCCTCAATACCTCCTTCTTCCTCTTTTATAAGGGTGGTTCTTTATGGGCCACCCTTTTTTTATTTAAAATTGTAAAACTTCCTTTATTTCAAAGGACCTTCATCCGAAAGAACTTTTTTTAATTCTTTTTCCACTAAATCAATGTGCTTTCTTGTTTCTTTAGGAATTCTTCGTTATTATTCATCTAAAGATTAAAAAAGGTATTGAGTGCGTACAAATGATAAACTCCAAAAGTGATCAGGAGGAAGGAGGTTTTGTGAAAGCAGATCTATTATATGGAGAAAAGACCGTTAACTTAGAACTTCCTGATAGGGTGGCTCTTCTGGAAATGATGCCGGCCGAAGCCCTTTCCGACCAGACAAGCGCCATTCAAGAGGCTCTTGTCAATCCCATTGAAAGCCCGCCTTTAGAAGAACTTGCACGAGGAAGGAAAAACGCATGCATCGTCATCTCCGATATCACTCGTCCGGTACCCAATAAAATTATACTCCCTCCTTTGCTTAAAACATTAAAAGAGAACGGAATCGGTCGAGAAAATATTACTATCCTGGTCGCCACAGGAATGCATAGACCAAACCTTGGAGATGAACTTGAATCCATGGTAGGTCGAGAAATCATGGATCATTACACCATTGTGAACCACTACTGCCGAAAACCGGAATTGTATAGAAAGATAGATGAAATAGACGGCGCTCCGATTGAGCTTAACATTCATTACCTGGATGCGGATCTAAAGATACTGACAGGTCTTATCGAGCCCCACTTCTATGCTGGTTACTCAGGCGGGCGGAAATCGCTTCTGCCGGGTATTTCCAGCTTTGAGACTATGAAATTCATGCATTCTTACAAGATGATCGACCATCCCAATGTGACCAACTGCCTTACCAAAGGCAACCCCTTTCATGAATACGGTGTTCGTGTGACCGAATCAGCCGGAGTTGATTTTATCTTGAATGTAGTTATCAATAAACAGCGGCAGATTACAGGCGTATTTGCAGGCCATTATAACCATGCCCATTTAGCGGGATGCGAAATGATTTATAGCCATTCTGTGGTCCGACTGGATCAAAGGGTCGATATGGTGATCACCTCGGGCGGAGGTTATCCTCTTGATGCAACATTTTACCAAATTAGCAAGGCCCTGATTTGTGCCAAGGATATTTTGAAAAAGGGGGGAACGATTGTGATTACCTGTGAATGCAGGGAGGGTATTGGAAACCCCGAGTTTTGTGGCATCATGCGTTCGATATACGGTTATAAAGAATTTTTTAAGAAGTATCATGATCCCAAGGATTTTATAATAGACCAATGGTGCGCTCAAAACATCTTTCAGGCCCTGGACCACGCAGGCCAGGTCTATATTTATTCGTCCGGTCTTTCTCAAGAAGATTTAGATAAAATGGGAGCTGCTAAGATTAAAAATGTCCAGGAAACTGTAGACAACTTACTCGCAGAACACGAAAAAGTAGTAACAGTTCCCGATGGCCCATATGTAGTAGGGATGGTGGAATAAAGGATTAGGCCACTAATACCCTCAGACAATTACACGGTTGAAAATTTAATCACCTTTCAAGCTTATTTGTATAAACTGGTTTCAAAGGGCTGAAGTGTTACCCAAAAAGAAATTGGATAAACTTTACAATATGTATCACCGGCGGGA
>CAZQOH010000473.1:0-2186 GCA_964594355.1 uncultured Desulfobacterales bacterium | reverse complement strand
AAATCGCTGCTTACTGTTCATGACGTAGAGTTACGTGCAAAATTCAGGTAATAGTCCAAATCTTCCGGGGAAGCCAGATATTGTGTTAAACAAATATAATGCCATTATATTTGTTCACGGTTGTTTCTGGCATAATCATAAAGGATGTAAAAAGTCCAAACTACCCGACACGCGAAATGAATTCTGGAAAAATAAAATCGCTGGGACAGTTATGCGGGATCAAAGAAATATGTCTGATCTCACTAAACAAGGATGGCGAATAGCCACAGTCTGGGAATGTGGGACCAAAAAAAAAGATGACTTGGAAAACATCATAAAAAAACTTTCAAAATGGATAATTGGAGGGCAATCAAAGCGAATTGAACTTTCTGGTCGGAAGACATTATAAAAAGATTTGGGGTCGGATTACGACAAGCGGCTCGGTTTATTGGAATTTGGGGTCACATCTTGATTAATGCATTAAGCAAATTGACAGACTTCTTTATCCGGTCTTATCCAGAACATAACTCATAAGCTACGGGATGTTGGTGCAGAACGGGCTTCATGTAATTCGGTCATATTTATTCACTTCTTCTTTTTAGTTTTTTTACCGAAAGCCTTCTGCTTTTCCTTTACCGTAAAACCGATCTTTTTCTTTGGTTTACTCTCCTCATCTATGAGCTGTTTTATGGCTTCAAATACCACCTGAAATTGCTGATCGTATTTTTCTTCCATGGTTTCAATTTTTCTCTTTAAATCTTCATGGGTTGACAGCAATTTACGAAGCTTGTAAAAAGTCCTCATAATTTGAATATTGACTTGGACTGCCCTGTCACTCCGCAAAACGCTGGAGAGCATTGCAACACCCTGTTCAGTAAAGGCCATAGGTGAATATCTGGATCCACCCCAACTTGAGGTCACAATTTGTGACCTCAAGTTATTAAATTCACTTTTGATTAGTTCAAACATAAAATCTTCTGGAAAACGTTCAATATTTCTCCGGACTGCTTGTTTTAAGACTTTTGTCTCCACTCCATAAAGTTCCGCCAAATCTCTATCCAGCATAACTTTCTTTTTGCGTATGAGATATATTTTATTCGCAATTTGCTCGACCGGTACCAGTGTTGTCATTTTTTATTAAACTCCTTTTCTTTCAGAGATGGAAACGGAAGAACAGCACGGTTGCTCTGTGATCTTTTGTTGATGCAGGTGGGATATGGACCGATGCGAATAGCGGCTTTTTATGATAGGAATTTTTTAAAACGGTATCACCGAGCGATTCAGATGGTGTGGCATAATCAAGATTATTCGTCCCTGATTAAGCTGTTTGAGCCTTTGGTTGTAAAGTAGAGGCGGCATGTTTCTTCCGCTGCTCTTTTCGTAGGGCAAGAATCTTTTGTCGACACTCTTCAGCAGCTTTTTCCATCCCTTCTATGGAAATACTTCCCTGAACAGCTTCAAGAATCATTATTTCCCGCTCAATCGGGTCCATTTTCTCATAAAGTTCCATATGTTGTAACTTTCTTACGTTCCTTGTTTTTTAAATTTTCACTCGATAAAAATATATAACGAATTTTGCTAAAAATCAACTTTTAATTTAGACGGGTGCCCCCAGGCCATAAATTGAACCTATAGGACGTTCGTGCAGAACGTACACAAAAAATTAATGAACAATTAAAAGCTGTTTAACATGAGATATTTTCTATAGATCACAGCCACTCCTAATCCTTTGATAAGAGAATAGTATCATGAAACCCCCAGCAAGGGAGCAATTGAGAATAAACACTCATTGGCTGCATTTGTGATGTGCCAAGCTAATAATACTTGCATTATACTTATATTTGCCTGATTTTCAGTATACTATCACATTATTTACAATTTACCGCCGGCAAAAAGCATCATACCCAATTACCCAATATTGAAGATGTCTGTAACGAATCATCACTTTTTGCAACCTGCTGAAATGTGCGATACCTACAGCTTCAATCTTCCTTCATTCAAACTCATTGTTTGATTTCAGTCTTGAATACTCAATCAGTATCATTTCGATTTTATTGTTGATTTCTTAATAAAAGCGAAACCCCGATCGTTTCAATCCATATAGAAAAGATATCAAAAAGATCAAGTCAGGTTTTGATTATCGTTCCTATAATTTATCACTGCTGTCCCAACGTTAACTTTTCAATTAGATCTAACATATTGAAAAA
>CAZQOH010000472.1:0-2201 GCA_964594355.1 uncultured Desulfobacterales bacterium | reverse complement strand
GGCAAAGGAATTGCCTATCAATTGCCTTAATTGACTAATGACGAAAAGAGTATCATATAATATATAGCAAAATAAAGGTGTTATAAAACGCTTGCTGCATGGTCAAAGGGCTAATAAAGGGCTTACAAAGGGCTCGCAGAATGATTTAGATTGATTGTCACGGATGGTGGGAATTGAAGTAATGGTTTTCTATCAGACATAACAGACATATTTCGCCAGTATTTTATCCTTAACTTAACGGGAGAGTTATATGTTCCCATTTTGTTCAATTTTCCCGAAAAGGTTGAAAAAACTTAATTTGATTGTTACAAATACCGACATTATATTGAATAAAATGGAATTTTTATTTATCAACTTTTATAAAAGCTGGTTTATTTATACATCCTATTAGCATTATCATATTGTTAATATTATGAAAAAGCACAACACTCATAAAATTGATTTATTGCTTAAATATACACTTTTAGTGGCAGGACAGGAAGATTGGGGCAGCCGTGAACTCGGGATGATTCATCTGATTAAATATCTATATCTCGCCGATTTAGCATATTCAAAGCGTCATAATGGGGAAACATACACAGGGCTTAATTGGAAATTTTATAATTTCGGTCCATGGGCGGAGGAATTGTATCAGAGAATTGAACCTGCTCTACTTGCAATCGGGGCAGAAAAGAAGGTATATCCCAGCACAAAGTATGAAAAAGATTGTGTTCGATGGTCGATGCAAAACGATGAGCTGTACGACAAACTGAACAGCAAATTAAGTATTATACTTACCGGCACCATCCAGAGTTCGGCACATAAATTTGGATCAGATACCGAAGGGCTTCTACACTTTGTATATAAAACAGCGCCGATGCTTCAAGCTTCACCAGGAGAGACATTAGACTTTACACCTCATAAATCTAACGTTCAAGAATCTGAACAAGCGCAAGAAGAGGGCACAACTTCTATTCCTTTAAGCACTCGCCAGCTAAAAAAGAGAAAAGAAAAACTTTCCGCTATAAAAATACGTTTAAAAAAGAGATTGGATAAGAAAAAGAAACAAGTAAGATTTATCCCAACACCTCCAAGGTACGATGATGTTTTTTTTGAAGGTGTGAAATATCTTGATTCACTTGCCGGAGAGCCAATAGAACCTTTAGAAGGAACTCTTATTATAGCTGATAGTGTTTGGAAATCAAAAGCAAGGTTTGATCCAGATGTACCCGGATGATTCAATTCAAGGTATACTATCTCCAACTCCCTGGTGGGAAAAGGATAATAACCGGGATTATAAACGAGGCCGGTTGGTTAAATTTTTTACCCCTCACGTTGATCAAAATCCTTTCACGCTTATTCCTGTCGGCAGGGATGAACCCACAGAGCATAATACTGCCATTGTAAAAATTGCCCCCCTTGATATACGAAGTGTGATACGATATCCAAAACTCCCTGTTGCAGCATTGCCTCAATACAAAAAAGAAGTAAGGGTTATATATAGAGCCAAAAAACGCCCAGGTCTTATTGTTTGCAGTGGTGGAGTTAAGATCAGCAAGATTTTGACAGCAGGAAAAGCTAAATGGCAAACTTCACGCACCGTGATAGTTGCACCTTACTACGGCGCTGATGAAGGTGAAAAAAGGTCTGGTTTCAGGCCGGAATTTGTAAAAAGAATTCGACGGTGTGAATATCCGCAGTATATGTGGGATCTTTTACCAATCAATGGAAGTACTGAAGACTCGGTCATGAGATTGGATCACCTGCAGCCAATCGGCCGGAGTCAAGACTCAATGGAACTTTTAGACTATTGTCTTAGTGACGATGCCCTTTTACTTTTCGATGAATGGCTGGAATGGCTTCTGAAGGGTTTTCTTGAAACCGAAACTATGTTTGGTGAACTTAGAGAAGGGCTGATAAATCTCCCTTGATGCATTTGATGCAATTTGACCCAGGATTAACGGAAGAAAGGATATTAGAATATCAAACCTATTTAAAAAAAATATGTGACGTCGTGGATAATTATCTAAATACCTGCTTATTATCATTTCAGAAATGATATCCGCTAACCCATATGAGCTGGAGATGGACACGGCTTACCGCCATCAGCTCTATGTTACTATTTTTTTTATTTGCATGCCTTGGACTTATGTGCCATGCAGTGCAAAACCAAATGAAAAGCGGCTTCGTGAAAATAAGAAAACGTTTTATAGAAATTTTAG
>CAZQOH010000471.1:0-2204 GCA_964594355.1 uncultured Desulfobacterales bacterium | reverse complement strand
TGACAATCCCATTAGCCATCTTGACATTCTCCTTTCAAATTAATTTTCATTGTTTAAAACTTCCGGTCGCCACTCTTGATAAATGGATCTTTCTTTCAGAAGCAAACCGGCCGCAAAAAAGACAGGCCTTTATTGATAGACAACATCAGAGTAATAACATTGAAGATTACTTAAGGCAATCGTAAATTTTTTGGGGTTAGTTTTTTGCGGGGTGTAAGGCAGCAGATATCATCATACGAAACAGGATATTTGAACGTTACAGAACCATTGTTTATAGGGGGTTCAGGTTTGAATTTTATCAGATGGTGTCTGACAGGAGTTCGTGGATTGCAGGAAAAAGTCTGGTTTCAATATCAGGTTTGTGGATAAACGCGGCAGCTCCGGCCTCCAGAGCCATATCCTCCACTTCTTCTGGTTCCTGTGCCGTTACTACAATAATAGGGGGTATGAATCCGGGAGATTGGGACCATCTCTCCAAAAGAACAAATCCCCCGCCCCCTGGCAAACCAAGGTCGAGAAGAATTAAATCCGGCTTTTCCTTTGTGAGGGACATGGTGGCGACAATACCATCCATGGCCGTAATGACTTCGCAGCCGGTGGGGTGTAGATATTTGGCTATTCTCTTTAGGAGAATTCTGTCGTCATCTATAACAAGAACCTTCTTTCCTGAGAGATCAGGAGTAGCCGTTGATTTGGATTTGACCTGAGGATCATGCGAGTCTGTAATGTCCGGATCAATATCGTCTTTGTTTAAGAAAGGTATTATGTTTATGGTTCCGCAATTGGGGCATCTTCCTTTCTTGCCCTGTAACTCCTTTCTAATGGATAGCGCTTTCCCACACCCTTTGCATCTGAATTTTGTTTGCTGTTCAGTCATTAGAACCTCAAGACTTCATTCTTTTTTTTCGTTGTCTCTCTTCCGTCACCCAACCGTTTCACAACGCACATAATCCGGAAATCAACGACCGCCTTCTCGCAGTTTTTGGATAAGAACTTCCTTTTTTGTGGACGGAGTATATAGGATTAAACCTTGTATGTCAAAAATAATCTGCCGCATGATCTTGTGGGGTTGAATTGATCGAATGGATTTGAAAATTCTGGCCACGAGTCGAGCGGATTCAAAGGCGGTGATGGGGGCTTGGTTTTGGTTAAAAATGATGATTTCAAATACCAGAAAAAAAGGCTTAACTTCAAGATATTGTGGTGGGGCTTTATTAGTTAAAATGCACGATGTCTTGCCTTAGTTGTTATGTGTCATCTGACTAATATCATTGAAGATGTGGTATGTGAATCTTGAATTTTTGGGGCAGGAATTTTTATACCAGACATTATCATTTAGCCCTCAGGCTTAAACTCAATGCATTCCTCAGCAAGTTTTGCCAAAACTGTTATATCACCACCAAGAAGAGTGTCTCCATTTGGGGAAGATTGAGCCTTATTGAATAACTCATTATCTTTTTGAGGGCATTTTGGAGTAGAGAAATTAACACAATCAAGACAGTTTTTTTCTGCTTTCATAGATTAACCCCTCTCATTCAAATTTGGGGCTTTATTCTTTGGTAGGTGAAAGGCAGTAATCATGAATTTTGGATACTTTAGAATTGCCCTGTAATTTATCCATATAATCAGTATTAAATCTGTAAAGTTCCTCTGATTATTTTAGTGTAAAATCATTGGGAAATCATGTCGCAGGCCCGTTCCTCTTTTTGTTCGCATGCTTTTACAAACGCCTGCCGCGCGTCGTGTTCATTCCCGATCCCCTTAAGGGCCAAACCCAGATTAAAAAATGCCGGGGTAAGCGGATTTGTCTGCACTGCTTTTCGGTAATAGTAAGCGGCCCTCTCAAGACGTCCGGCGTCATACATACGGTTACCCTTATTGTAATCGCTGACCGCTGTCTGCTTCACCCAGTCTTCGATCACAACCGCAAAATTGTTCTCGTTTACCTGTTTGTTTTGGGTTTTTGATTCCAGATCAGGCAGACGTTTCCCCAGGGAAACCGATGATGCCACCCGGGTCTCGGCAATCTCAATCCGGTTGACCTCTATCACGTGGTTAACCATAAAGCCTTCCTGGTCCAACACACGGATTTCTATAATATTTTTTCCTGTTTCAATGGGCACTAAGAAATCAAGCGGATAACCTCTAAGCCCAATGGTTTCGATGGGGCTGACGCGCCATAATTCATCCACAAATTGCCGTTT
>CAZQOH010000470.1:0-2211 GCA_964594355.1 uncultured Desulfobacterales bacterium | reverse complement strand
CTCGGAAGTTCAGACGCTGGTCAATCGGAACATATTTATGACAACCGGTATAAGTGGTTGAGTTGACGACTTAACGAGGTCTGTAATTAATGCGTGGACATCAAAATAAATACTCTTTCGGTTTTCTTCTTGATAATATTTCTTTTTTTCTTTAAATTATTATACATGGGTTATGTTTATGATTTTAAAGACGCAGTAGCTTATGAGCAGCGGCTACATAATCCACGCAATCAAATTGCCGCTGAACTCGAAAGCAGGCTTATGCTCGACATGCTCAAGCCGACCCATGGTGAGTCAATGCTTGATATTGGTTGCGGAACCGGTGCAAGCCTTTTTCCTTTTCTTAAAATGGGACTCCAACTGACAGGCCTTGACCCATCTCCATATATGCTTGATATTGCTGAAAAAAAAATTGAAAATAGGGCGGATTTTCATCGCGGATTCGCTGAAGATCTACCATTTGAAGATAATTCCTTTAACATTGCATACCTCATTACAACCCTGGAATTTGTCAAAGACCCTAAAAAAGCGATTGAAGAAGCCTGCCGGGTTGCAAAAGACAGGATATTTATAGGTGTTCTCAACAGATATGCGATTAAAGGTATTCAAAGGAAAGTAAAAGGAATTTTCAAAGAGACTATATACAATCATGCACATTTTTTCAGCATTTGGGAACTGAAAAAAATGATCCGGTTCATTTTAGGAGATGTTCCCATATCCTGGAAAACAGTATGCCAGTTTCCAACTCCATCCGGGAAAATCATTCACAGATTAGAACAATCCGATCTGGTGCAGAGATGCCCGTTCGGGGCTTTTGTCGGTATTATGGTTATCCTTATTCCTCGCTATAAGACCAAGCCCCTTTCAATTAAATACCACGCTAAGCATACACGCGGAACAGTAGTAGGATAAAATATGAGACGTATTAAATTCGAAATTGGAGTAAAGCGATTATGGAAGCTTATCTTTATGAGCATTTGAAAGATAAAAAAGTGAAATGTAATCTTTGTAATCATCGATGCGTTATAAATGATGACAAGCGTGGGAAATGCAACGTTCGAGAAAACCAGGGAGGTATCCTGAAAACGCTGGTATACGGAAAACTCATTGCCCAACACATAGATCCCATTGAAAAAAAACCGCTATTTCATCTCATGCCGGGAAGCCTTTCTTACTCAATTGCCACCGTCGGCTGTAACTTCAGGTGTCTCTTCTGTCAGAATGCAGATATTGCCCAGATGCCAACAGAACGCAATGGGATGATAATGGGTGACCTTTACACGTCTGAAGATGTTGTTGCTTCTGCAGTGAAAGAAAACTGTAAAAGTATAGCTTATACCTATACGGAACCAACTGTCTATTTTGAATTTGCCCATGATACTGCCAAGCTTGCACATAAAAAAGGAATTCAGAATGTATTTGTAACCAACGGATACATGACTTCCGAGGCTTTGAACATGATAAACCCTTACCTTGATGCCGCGAACGTTGATTTAAAGGCATTCAATGACGACTTTTACAAAGAATACTGCGGAGCAAAGTTAGTCCATGTTAAAGAGACGCTAAAGTTGATGAAATCGCTAGGTATTTTCTTAGAGGTTACAACATTGCTTATCCCGGGACTAAACGATGACAAAAAGGAACTCGAAAAACTGGTTTTATTCCTTGCCGAATCACTTGGCCCGGAAACACCATGGCATATTAGCCGATTTCATCCCACTCACAAACTTACAGATCGCCCTCCCACGCCGGTTCAAACCCTCATTATGGCACGTGAAATAGGTATAAAGACAGGTCTCAAATATGTATACACCGGCAATGTGCCGGGAGAAAATGGAGAAAATACATTTTGTTATAGCTGCGGTAAAACTCTAATTGACCGGTGGGGTTTTTATATCAAAAAGAATTTCATAGAAAATGGTAAGTGTATGCATTGCGGTGCAAAGATCCATGGAGTAGGGCTTTAATCACTTAAATTTTAAACTGACTCTAAGTGCAGACATCGTCAAATGGTTGAGTGGTTAAGTGGTTGAGTAGGAAAAGATTTATGGTAACCGTTCATGGTTCAGAGGTTCAGGGTTCAGGGCTTACGATTTTTTCATATTATTGCTTTTAATCTCCATGCAAACGGTTGGTTGTCCAATATTTTGGAAAACGGCTATTATTCTTATCATTACAACTACTTAACTACTCAACTACTCGACGACTTAA
>CAZQOH010000469.1:0-2211 GCA_964594355.1 uncultured Desulfobacterales bacterium | reverse complement strand
AAGGCAGTAAAATGTAGCAAAAACTGATTTGTCTATTATAATTAATAAGTTATATTCTGTTTACCTGCCTATAATTTTATTAAATGTCAAGCTATTTCTTCTGACTTTTTATCATCCAGGATCAAAAATCGTGCTGGATGAAGGCTGCGTCGATCGTTGCAATACATTACGCATAGCTTTGAAGTAATCTCTTTGGATTTTCAAATTAGACACCTTGCAATACCTTTGCGTGGTGGTAATCCAATTATGGCCCAAAAGGTCCTGGATGGTTTCCACTTCTGCCTCGGCATTTAAAAGTTGCGTTGCCATGGTGTGCCGCAAGCGGTGACAAGAGACCTTTAATCCGGTTTTCTTTGCATAATACTCTATCCGCTTCTGAATGCCTCTAACCGAGATAGGCTGGCCTTTAAAGTTCCCCTTTTCAACCAAAAAGACTTTTTTGATACGAAAATGAGATCGAATCTTCAGATACGCTACCAGCGCATCATGGGCATCATCGCTGATGTAAACAACACGGTCTTTGCTGCCTTTTCCATGGTAGACAATGATCCTGCGCTGTTTGAGATCAATGGCACCCAGGGTTAGGTTGGACACTTCTTCTACCCGCAGCCCGCATCTGAGCATTAATTTAAACATGGCAATGTCGCGTTTATTTTTAATTACACTAAACAGATGTTCGACTTCTTCTTCACGCAGATGCCGTGGCAACGGCTTGGGAACCCGTAGACGACAGCTATTTCTGACCGGATTTGACAGTTTTATATTTTCCTCATATCTCAGGTAATTGTAAAACACCCGTATGACGGCCAGATATAGGTTGATGCTGGCAGGCCGCATGCGTTTGCTGTGAAGATAGTCAATATAGTCGCCTATTTTTTCGCAATTTACCTGTTCAAGCGGTACATCGATCCAGAGCACAAACTGCTTGAGGATGTTGAGATAGTATTTAACGGTATGCTGTGAGTAATTGCGGCGTTTTAAATACCGCCGGAAGTTAACAATCACATTTATCATCTGCATTGGCGTTTCCTTTTATGATTCTTTCCATGGCTTTAAAGTATTCCTGTTCACGAGTTTTATCGGTCAGTCGCGCATATCGCCGGGTGACCTCCAGGTTGGTATGGCCCAGCAAAACCCGTAGACACTCAATTGGCATCCTGGCATTTAAAAGATCGGTTGCATAGGTGTGCCGCAAGCAGTGCAGCGCATAACCGCTGTACAACAGCCCAGCCTTTTGCAAATATTTATGAAACATTGAGCGAGCACTCGAATAAGATAGCGATTGACGCCCCTGACCATAGAAAAGATACTCCTTGAAAGGATCTTTGACTTTAAGCCAGCTCAAAAGCGCCTCATGAGCATCATCGCTATAATAAACAACTCGTCCAGCGCCTGTTTTATCGGCCTGGTAAATTAATATCTTCTGCTGCCTCAAATCCACATCGCTTACTTTCGTGTTCAACAACTCTCCGATCCGCATACCGGTTCTAAGCAAAAGCAATATCAATGCTCGATTGCGGACGTGATCAATCACGGACAATAATTTTTTAAGATCCTCCGGGTCAATCGCCCTCGGCAGCCGATTAGGAAGCTTTAGTTTTATTCTGCGCTCCAGCAGTTCATAACCCAGCACCTTTTTTTCAATTAAAAAGTGTACAAATGCATATACCGCACCCAGCCGTGTACGAACCGAGCTGGGCTTTAACCCACGATCTTGCTGATGTTCAACAAAGGCTTCAAGGTCTTCTCTGGTCATTTGCTCCAGATGCTGTTTACCCGCATCCCGGTAAAAGGATAGAAACTGTCTCAAGGAAACATCCACTATTCGAAGTGTATTTGGCCTACAGTTTTTGCGGTATTTGAGGCGCAGGTACTCAGTAAAATAACCTTTACAGGGAAGATCGGTTCGAGAAAATTTTTCTAAAATGTGGTCCAGCATACGACGTCTGCTAGAGATCAGTGGGGAGGATTTATTCGCTTGGGGAGCGGCAAGAGGAAATTTTGAATCAATATTTTGGACAAATGGTGAGTCCTTAAAGTGTCTGCGAAAATCTTCAGGTTGGCATCCGTGAAGGTAATTGGGGTTTATAATTGATAATTGTTCTCTGTACATATCTACCTCCTTTTCTTGTTTTAATAGAAAAATCAGTTAGATAATGCACTTTAAATATCTAAAGATCAATTGTCATTTTTGTTACATTTTAAAGGCAG
>CAZQOH010000468.1:0-2214 GCA_964594355.1 uncultured Desulfobacterales bacterium | reverse complement strand
AGTTGACGAAGATCTTGATAACGGAGTTCTCCTACTTTGACTAACAAATCAAATGCGATCTGGTAATCTTTCTCCACAATCGTCATAGCCAATTGAGATTGATATTTTAAAATATTGTTTGAATTAACTGGAATATACTTGTGCTCCTTGCAAAAGGTGTAACCGGCAATCAAGGTAAATTGACCCAAAGAAAACGAATAGCAAGTTTTTGGGGATGTCTTGAGAACATAGGTTTTCCTGCCGCAGATCATACAGGAATCATCTTCCGGATACAGCCTGATTTTTAGATTGGAAAGTTCTGAAAAAAATTTCTGGTTGTTTTGGAATTTAACTCTAAATTCACTGGCTAATTCTATGGCTTTTTTTTTCTGTTAAATTGTATTTCAACAGAAGCTGTTCAACTTTCTTCAACGGAATTTTGAGAGAATACTTCTGAGCAAAACGTTTTAGATTCTTGACGTCAATCTTGATTTTCTTTTCAATCAGGACTGCTTTAAGCAGGGCCACCAAATCGGAAGAGCTCACCATAGCATCATAATATTCTTCAACATTGTTTGCACTTAACAATCGAAGCCTTGTTTTCTTATTCATTGCTAATTGTTCCGGCAAATATACATACTTGTTTCCGATTTTACATCGATAAAGTTCATTTCTTTTCAATAAGGTTTGAATTTGTTGAAAAATTTGAATTTTTAGAATTTCTTGAATCTGCTCTCTATTCATTCCTTCTTTGCTGTTATTTATAAGATGGACTATCAATTCAAGACTGTTTCTACATTTTGTAAAGCCAACCTTACGATAAAACCAAATACCATTTTTATCAAATTTTGGTATATCTTTCAAAGTAACAAAACGTCCTTGATGTGTGAAACTGGTAATACCTTTTATCCGACGGATATCCCTTCTGAGGGTCGCTTCTGAACAACTCACTTGTTTAAGAATTTGTTCAAAAGTTTGGATTTTCTTAGAGCGAATAATATTTTCCACAAAAATTTGTCTTTCATCAGTGTCGACCATGTCCCTCTCCCCAGGTGATCAAATCATATACGATTAAGTCATATATTAATATGATTTGATCATATGGGTAATACACCGATTTTGCAAGTATTTTTCGCCTCACATTTGGGATTTTTTTGAAATTTTTAAAAAAAATGAAGTGATTTGAAGCGTAACTGATTGATATTACTTAAATTTAAAAATCCAACGGAGTGGTAGGCTAATAGATTCTGTTGTACGGTATTATATCATTTTATCTAATGATTTCAATAAAAAACACACTACGAATCCGTAGGCCGCAGGTTCGAATCCTGCCGGGCGCACCACGCATAATTTTTAAAAGGGGAATGACATAGTGCACCCCCTTTTTTTATTGGTGCCGGTAATATTGGCAGAAGCGAGCCAAGGAGCAGGCTTGTACGCCTCTGGAGTGCTCGTGCGCCTAAGGCGCATTCGAATCACGCCCCCGTTAAGTAAACGGGATTTCACATCTTTTTTCTTTAAATTTCGGTGTTCAACGGGCGCACCATTTAGCGCTGAACCTATTTTCGCCCATTTTTTTCAAACTTGGAATATTGTATTACAACGAGTGGTGTTTTTATGTTCTTAGGATGGGTACATTATACTTTATAAAATTCTTGTCACGGGTTACGAGGGTCAGTCCTTCAAATTTAGCCTGGGCAATGAGCATTCTGTCAAAAGGATCCCGATGATATGGGGGGAGTTCTTCAATTAGGTGGGCATGGTCGGCTGTAATTGGAAGCATTTCAAAGGCTTGGTTGTTTAGAGCTTCACGAAAATCAGAAGGAATTTCAAGTTTCCCTAAAGCCTGCTTGATTCGAATTTCCCATATGACCGCCGCACTCACAAAAACCATGTTGCCGCCATCGGATATGGCTTCTCTGGCTTTCTTTGACAGGGTCGGATTGTCGTCCAACCACCACAACAGGGCATGAGTATCGAGCAGCAGATTCATGAGTCAATCATTCCGAATGCCTTGGCGATATCCTTGGGCAGTTCGTCAAAATCATCTGCAATAGTGATTTTGCCACACAGCGTACCGGGTTTGCGTTTCTCTTCATTGTGTTCATAGCGCACTAGTTTGGCCACCGGTTTGCCCGCCTTGCCGATGATCACCTCTTGGCCGGCTAAAACCTTTTCAATGAGGGCGGATAATTGGGCCTTTGCCTCTGATATATTGGTAATATGCATTCTTAT
>CAZQOH010000467.1:0-2215 GCA_964594355.1 uncultured Desulfobacterales bacterium | reverse complement strand
CCAAGGATGCCATTGATTTTCACCGTAACAATCTTAGAAAGAAACTTGGCCTCCGAAATACAAAAACCAACTTAAGATCCTTCCTTCTGACCTTCACATAATATAAGTTTTTACCCCATAACAAGCTCATGTTTATTTCCCATTTACTTTTTTGTTTTTTCTTGCCAAACTTCTCGTAATAATTAGCATTTGAATAACCCATTAAAAACCTTCAGCCAAGCTGTAGGTTCAAGCGTGCGGGTATGTGAGTGCATATTAATTTCCCCCTTTTTTTAATAGATCTCAAGCACACAGAACCCAAAGAAAAACTATGTGCTCAATACCCGTTTCGCTCAAGACCCTGGTGGCACGACAGGGAAACCAGGCAGAAAACAGTAAAAAAACTTCAACTTTAAGTTTTGTGAGAAAACCGCCTGATTAACTTTTTGCATCAGACGGATTTTGTATCCTTATTTAAAGTCTAGGTAAGGTATAGTAACGCTTTTCAGCAATCAACAGGTCAAAGCATGGAAAAAAGGATTGTCACGAACAACTCGGCTGGAAGTGAATCTATACAAAGAAACATTTTGGACAAATACTATAGCGTACAGTTCTCCCCAAATGGTAAGGGACCGGTTTACCTGTTCAAATTACGGGACATCTCCTTAAAAGGCCTATGTATTTTGGTAAAAGAAAATTCCGCTATACTGAAAGGCCTGAAGGTTGGTGACATATTGAATATGGAATACAATTCGTTGGAATCATCAGGTTTCACCGAAATTTTTAAAACCAAAATCAGATATATTTCAAAAACTTATCAAGGTCGTTTCACAGAGGATTATCTTGTAGGGTTGTCCATCATCGACAAGTAGAATGTGCATGCGTGATTTTCAAAAAAACAAAGAAAAGGGCTGATTATTTGAGGGGGAAAGCAAACTTAAAGAATAAGCCAAAGAGAGCGCCATCCGTCCGGCAGGCGTAAGCATGGTCATCGCAATGAACAGTAAGCCCAAAGTGTCGAATGTTGAATAATGCTATGCGCAGAAAGTATATTCGTAAATGGCACATTATTAAAATGGAGCATTGGGACGAAGATTACATAGATCTTGTTATTCCTGGATATATCACTTTTGATAAAAATGGTCACGGTGACTTCCGATTCGGTACTGTTCATGGTTTTTTAGACTGCCGCATTGAAAAATACAGCGAATTTGAAAGGATTGAATTTTCTTGGGAGGGTGAAAGTGTAAATGATCAAATTTGTGGGAGAGGCTGGGCCATGATAAAAGAAAACCGGTTGCATGGCAGGTTATATATACACGGTGGTTATGATTCTTGGTTCATTGCAGAAATAAAGTAGTGCATCTTGTTGCCATATCATTGTCGATAACGTGAAATTACGGAGCTAAAAAAGAAATAAGTCATAACGAGTTTATGGCGGTGGACCCATTTGTTTGGACAGCCTGAAAATGCGTATAAGCTCTGAGCCGGGAAGCGTAGGGGATAAGGAATGCCTGGAAATTTGCTAAAGAGAATAGACCTGCCTGGTAATCGGAACTTTTTTGTAGTCATATATGATCTCCTTTATGAACAGGTCGATTGCATAGTGAGCGCGAATGGATGAGGATGTGGTCCTTGTTTTAGGGGTGGCCCCCGAACACATCTGCCTTAGTTAAAGAACTACCGCTGCCCAAAGGAGACAAAAAGTGACTGTGGAAAAGCTCGACAAACGCTTTGGTGTCATTGCTATAGAAAAAGAGTTTATCACGCCCGAACAGCTGTTTGAGGCATTGAAGATCCAAATTATCGAAGAAATAGAAAATTCCAAGCACCAACTCATCGGTGAGATTTTACGGGATAAAGGGTATTTGACGAAATCACAGGTTAATGAAGTCCTTGAATCAATGGGTTGAGAAGGCTGATATTATCGCTAAAAGCGGCTCCAATCTGGTTATCTGTAATCACTGTCAGCGGGAAACTGAATTTGTCGAATATCGAAAGATGTTAGACGATTGGCTGGATGAGGTTCAAATAGAACCGCCTACTTAAAAAAATTGAAACCCCTAAAGTCAAGATTTCCAATCGATCATCAATCTAATAGGACTAAAACAGGGAGAAACTTGATTATCAAAATATCGCCAACTAAAAACCGACTCGGACAGAAACAAAATTATTTGTCTAGGGTAAAGTCCGATAATCCGGACCTAATTTACTACCTTATATACTTCTTTAACAG
>CAZQOH010000466.1:0-2220 GCA_964594355.1 uncultured Desulfobacterales bacterium | reverse complement strand
GCTCAGACGCTACATACATTCTTTGAAACGGAACGTTATTTTGACAAACACTATAAATGCCGGATTGAAATTACGATCTTCATTTTGTATTTGGGTCTTTATTGGATGGAGCCGGCTTGGTTTTTTTACTTGATTCGCTCTCAAAAAGCTAATTCTTATCAAAGGAGAGAACACATGAACGTATTTCATGGTCCCATCATAACCTGTGATCAGGAAAACAGTTTGTTTAACTACCTGGTGGAAGACAAAGGAAAAATAATTTACCTGGGAAATGAACTTCCTGATGAATACATACAATCACAAACGACGATAGAACTAGGCGAAAAAGCACTTATCCCCGCATTTGGCGATGGGCATCTTCATTTTTCCAATTGGGCGTTGATAGCCAGTGAGTATTTTGACGTTCGAACCGCCACTAATTTCAAAGAGATGGGTGACATTATCAAAACTTTCATTTCTGCCGATGGCGGAGGCAAAATTATTGTCGGATTTGGTATCTCCGCGCATAGTGTGGATGAAAAACGACTGATCACCAGGGAAGAGATGGACGGGATTTATTCGGAAAAACCTTTACTAATCGTTTGTTACGATGGTCATTCAATGGTCGCCAATAGTAAACTGATAGGATTGTATCCGGAAAGAATCAAGCGACTTCGCGGGTTTAACGAGGATACCGGACAATTGTTCAATGAAGCGTATTACGAAGGACTCGATTATGTAACCTCAAAAATATCAATACCAAAATTTATAAAAAGCGTAATCGGCGGCTATGATTTATTAGCGCAAAAAGGAATTGGTATCATCCATACGGTGGAGGGGATTGGTTTTCCCGGCGATATGGATGTCAGTCTGGTAAAAATAATCGCCAAAGCCAGGGCAAAAAAGAACGCCTTTCAAACTCGATTATTTTTCCAAACGCTTGATGTAAATAAGGTGTTAAAACGAAAGCTGCCCCGAATCGGCGGGTGTTTCGCCGCGGCCCTGGATGGGTGTTTTGGTGCCTGTGACGCCGCCCTGGAGGAGCCTTATACACATGATCCCAATAATAAAGGTATCCTGTTTTATAAGGATGAAGAGGTATTGTCTTTCGCCAAGAGGGCCAACAGGGCCGGTCTTCAGATTGAAATGCACGCGATTGGCGACGCGGCCATCAATCAGGCGATTTTCGCTATTGAAAGCGCTCTCAAGGATTTCCCCAGGCAGGACCACAGACACACAATCATTCACGCCAGCCTTTTATCACATGAAAACATTGTTAAATGCGCTGATCTTGGAATAGGAGTTACACTTCAACCGGAATTTCTCGGGTTTAATCTTGAACCGATAGAATACCTGCACAGAATTCTGGGTTCCCGAATCGATATCAGTTTTGCCTTGAGAACCATGCTGGACGCCGGAATGCGGGTTAGTGGCGGGTCAGATGCCCCCGTGACGCATCCTAACCCTATTGTGGGGATCTATTATGCCTGTAACCATCCATACAATGACGCGGAATCAATATCTGTTCAGGAAGCGTTAAAAATGTATACCTACGAAATCGCCTGGACCTCTTTTGATGAAAAAGAGAGGGGGAGTCTGGAAAAAGGAAAGATAGCGGACATGACCCTTTTAAATAAAAACCCGTTAGAAATGGACAAAAAAGAACTGAATACCCTGAAAGCTGAAAAATTGTATCTTTCCGGAGAAGAATACAGTCCCGGAATGGGAATCGGTAGTATGTTGATTAACAGTCTAACCGCCGGTGACGTAAAAGTATAATAAGAAGGAGACAACAAAATGAACACAGAATTATTAGCACCTTGCGGTCTATATTGTGGTGTTTGCGGGGTTTATATGGCAAGCAGAGACAATGATCAAAAACTAAAAGAAAAATTAGCAAAAGCTTATGATGTTACCCCTGAACAAATAGTCTGCAAAGGTTGTTTGTCAAACGAAAAATTTGTATACTGCCAAGTATGTGGTATTCGAGAGTGTGTTATGGAAAAGAATTACGAAGGCTGCCATCAATGCAAAGAGTTTCCTTGCAACATAATTGATGATTTTCCTGTTCCTGTTGGTAAAAAAGTAATGCTCCGCTCTGTTCCCGATAGAAAAAAGTTAGGTTCCGAAAAGTGGGTGGAACAAGAGGAAAATCGTTACAGATGCCCTCACTGTAGTAACCGGCTCTTTCGTGGTGCCAGGCGCTGTGGGAGTTGTAAGGAGTTAGTCGAGATAGATTAA
>CAZQOH010000465.1:0-2238 GCA_964594355.1 uncultured Desulfobacterales bacterium | reverse complement strand
TTTCGGTTGTCGTTTGTCCTGTAAGTGGGTCAATTTTATGTTAGCGAAACTAGGGGCGTCTCCTTTTTGCTGTTCGACTTGTTACCGTTACAGCATTATGGAGTATGTCCCAGTGCCTTTCAAGTCTCATATTACCCACAGATTCTTCGGAAGACCCATATTTAAAAGCGGCAATTCCCAGGCGGTGCGTCTTCCCAAGGAATTTCAATTTGATGTGCCCGAGGTGGAGATTTTTCGCAGGGGAGACGAGGTCGTTTTAAAGAAAAAACCACAGAATATGGCTCGGGTATTTGATCTGTTGACCGGTATCTCTGAAGATTTTATGGAAGACGGTCGCCGGCAGCCTCCTGTGCAGGAGAGGGAACCGTTTTGATTTACATACTGGATACGGACATCTGTATCTACATCATCAAACGCAAACCCGAAAGTGTGTTGAGACGACTTGAATCGATGCCGCCGAACCGGCTTGCCATGTCCGTGATTACCTTAGGGCAGGGATTACACCGGTTAAATAAAAACAAGTGCATTTAACCCCAGATAAATAGTCTGGAAGGATTTAACAGGGCATGCGGGGCAAGCACAGATTACCTCGGTTAAATAGTCTTTGAATTTAATGGGGCAGGCATTTCACAGCACAGATACATAAATTAACCACAGACTCATCCTCTACGATCATCCATAATTACGGAGAAGGCCCTTTTCGGCAAATACACCCCCGGAAATCTTTTACCCATTTCAGCCTTAAGCACTTTTCGGTAAAATCACCCCAATAATTTTTACCGATATCAGCTCAAAGCTAAAATCGGTAAGTTTTCCTTAGAATCATGCTTAAAATATCGACGTTGCACCCATACTTTTTACTCATTTTTGCTCAAGGCTGTTTTCGGTAATTTTTCCTGTTTAGCTGGTATCATGTAACAAAAAACAATCTCTTTACCGATATCAACTCAAAGCTGTTTTCGGTAATATTAGCAATAACCCTATCTCAACCACGGCTTGATCGGAAATGAGCCGGCTACCTCTATGAAATTCTTGTGAAACCGTGGATCCCCTTGATTTAATCGCGCAAAACAAAATCAAACGATATTTTAGGGCAACCCGCAAGCTAAACGCCCCGAATATAGTCTCCCATATTACTCAGAGAGCCGCCGGAAAGGAGCCATTGTTTGTGGAAGAGACTGACTATCTTATTATGTTAAGTCTTATGAAGGAAATCTCCAAAAAATATGAGCTTAACATGTTTGCTTTTTGCCTTATGCCGAACCATACTCATTTTCTGCTCAGCCAGGGCCAGGAAAACCTATACGATGCTATGCGTGATTTATTTTCAAGATATGCCGTGAAATTTAATAAAAAGTATGAAAGGAAAGGGCATCTGTTTGGTGGTCCTTACAGACAAGCTATTTGCATGGATGACAGTTATCTTTTAGCTGCATCACTATATATCCATTTGAATCCTGTAAGGGCAGGGCTTGTGACCGAACCTTTAGCTTACCGATGGTCTTCATGCCGGTTGTATTATGAGGATAATTCACCCAAGGCATTTATAGATCCTGCGTTCATTTTGAGTTTACTATCCGAAAACATAGTTGAAAGCAAAGCAAGATACAGAAAGTTGCTAAATAAGGGAGGTGAATTAGAAGCAGACCATGTTCTGGAACAAGAGGATTCCATAGAACGGTTTCAATCAAAGCTTGCTTCCATTTTCCCTTCGCTTTTCAATTGGGTAAAGAAGAAAGGACTTCTCTCAGGACTATTGGGAATAGACCTTTTAAGTTTTGAGGAGTTGGAAAAGCAAATCGAAGCTGTTAAAAAGGACCATTTTTCAAGCAAACCCGACAGCAGAAAAGCAAAAAAGTACCTTATCGAGCAACTCATTGCCAGGGGCTTTAAGAGAAAGGAAATAGCGCAACGATTAGAGATATCTCCTAAAACTATTTACAATTACATGAAATCTCATTTATGAATAATTCAACCCATTTTTACCGATTTCAGCTCAAGGCACTTTTAGGTAATTAATTCTTCAACATCAACGATTTTGATTCTCTAAAAGTCTAAACCCACTTAACATGATGCACTTTGCATAATGCTCTTTACCGATTTCAGCTCAAGGCCCGCCCGACATCGCGGGCTCAGTCGAAGCGGACGGGCTGTTTTGAGTAAAATAATATCTTTTCAGCTTTAAGGTGAATTCAACTTCAAAGTGCACCACATAAAATTATAGTTGGACATGATGTG
>CAZQOH010000464.1:0-2250 GCA_964594355.1 uncultured Desulfobacterales bacterium | reverse complement strand
AGTTTTTGCAATTTAGTGCAGCGAGCTTAGAAACGATCAAAAGATGCAAGCCAGCGAACGCAAATTTATGAAGCCGATCTATCCAATTTGGATTACTCTTTTGAAAACCGCTATAATCGTTCATTTTGAGGTATGATCCACTACGCTATTCTTATCCCCATGCTCCAAAGAGTTCGCGGACGGCTCTTGGCCATTGTATTCCAGCTGAAGCGGAATTTGCCGGTCTTGATCAAATTCTAACTGCAGGCTGTGTTTAGCAATTTCAGTCTGACTGTCGATACTCCTTTTAGCAAGCAGATACTTCAAATAGATTATCCATATGATCAACCCCAGTAATACAATGCTGACGGCTAGAAATATCCATTTGTAACGAGTCAAGGTTTCAACACCGATCCGTCCGGCATAAACAAGCATGTTGGGTATCGCCCAATAAGAAAAGACGACCAAACATACAAGAAACCCCAGGGTAAAGATGTTGAAGCGGCTGAGGACGGCAATGATCTTTTCAAAACGGTATTCATATTCCCCCTTAGCCATATCTATTGCTTCATGCTTGTAATCTTCACTGTAAAAAAGTGACTGAAACGACCTTACAGCAAAAGCAAAAATGAGAATGACCCCGACAGGGATTCCCACAGCTGCTGAAAACCAGGACCGGAAAGGAAAAGGGATTTCTTTGGTAATTAACCTGAACTGAAACTGTTCCAGCGGACCGAAAGTCTTTTCAAAGTAGTACTTGTTGAATTCGCTGAGGTTCTTGCCGTCGGTTTCATGGATTACACTACCCTTAGCATCAAGTACTTGCAGCCATGATTTGTGACCGGATTTCATGGCCGCCAGCGCAAAAATCTCTAATTCAATCAGAACAAGAATCACCGCAATAATGATAACCAGCGTTTTGTTTTCTCTAATTAAAGTTCTTAAGTTCTTTTTTAACATCACTACTATACAATCGATTCTATATAACACGGCTACGCCGCTCATCGGGAAAAGGGCCATTTATGAATGGAAATAAGTTATCATAATAATTGGGTAATACACAAGCGCAAAAATAACTGGAGTGAATTGTGTAAGCTAAAAATAAAAAGGGTTGCAGTAAGCCATGCAGCTTTAAAGCAACCCTCGTCCGCGAAACCTTTGAAAAACGCCCCCTTTTGCCCAATCCCGGCGTTAGGCTCAAATTTTAATCCTCGAAATACTCAATGTATATCTGTGGTTAAAATTTTCGCCTTCCTTGGCCTTGAACAAAATTGAATGTTTTTCAAAGGTCTCTCCGTATTTTAGGAGACTTTCTATTTACGGTAATAACTTGATCGTATAGAAATTTCCTTTCAAAAAGCGGCGCAACCGCGTTTCATAAAATCGCAGAGCGATTTTATAATTATTCTTCTTTTGGATGACACTCTATACAGCCGGTTGGGCCGGTATTTGGAAGTTTTGACTCCAATACCTGGTATGACATTTCCATTTTTTTTCTTTTATCTTTGATTTCCTTGTGGCAGCCAACGCACCTTTGGTGAAACGCATACTTATAATACTTGATGCCCGTCTCGGTGTAAGACAGGTATTTTGTGGGCTTTTTAGGTGATTTGAACAAATCATGACACTCTGAGGTTGTACAGTTTGTGACTTCCTTCTTGATGTCCCATTTGTGATGACATGCTTTGCAATCGTAGACAAAATGTTTGGAATGGTCGAATTCAACCGCAGATTTCTTCGGCTCGACCGAAGCATCCGGTTCGAGCACGAGGATGCCCAACGGGACACACATCTCCTTTAGATCCTGTTCCTTTGAATCTGTATCTTTTCCGACAACTTCCAAAGAAAACCCCAAAATAAAAACCATTACCAAACAGAGTATTACAATACGTATTCTATGCATCCTCATCCTCCTTAACAAAATGCAAAAACTGGCTTCTTATTGTATATTTGGATAAATATTTCAAGTATTAATTTTTTTGTTCCAAACGAACGCATTAAATCAAGAGAATACTAATGCTAAAGAAATAAAAAAATTTCAATGAAAAAATGATATTTGACGTATTTTTTATTAATTTTATCATGAAAATTCGTAAAAAATTGACCGGAACGCTCCCCTCGACCCCGCCCTTTAGGGCGGGAAGCTTCAATTCATCAAGGTTCACAGTGACTTCTCAATAAATTCAGGAGCCCTCTGGTGATAAAATGTAAACCATTCTAAATAACCCCTACTTCCGGTTGTTTTAGCCATCCGATCTTACCTTCTGAAAA
>CAZQOH010000463.1:0-2257 GCA_964594355.1 uncultured Desulfobacterales bacterium | reverse complement strand
TAATAATTTACTAAATTTGCTCAGAGCCTTTTCAAATTGACCGATCATGAGTAGAGTAATAGCTCTTTCAAGGGCTGTTGAATCGGTTCCTTCCTCTTTTTCAGAAGAAAGTAACTCCTTGACAAGATCCTCATTATCCGCTCCTATTTCTTCAAATTTGCAGGCATCATTTTCCAGTTCCTCAAGTTTTTTTGACATGGCAACCATAAGCTTTTGTTTATTTTTAAGCTGGTCGCTTTGCCGGATCAGCTTTAACAGCTCTTTAATTTTTTCCCTTGCCACCGGAAATAAGCGATGAGAGCGATAAACCTCTATTTCCTTAAGGCTTGTCTGAATATGTTTTTTTAAATCCATCTGCATCAACTATAAGCACCTTACCCCTCGGATTCATCCTTCAGTCTCGTGGCCTCCATAATCAGACCCATAAGTTCTGCTTTTATACGCCTGGTTATCTTTTTCATGGGAAGATTCTTGAAGCGGATTTCTGCTTTTTCCATTGCAATTATCTTAAGAGCAGCCTCTTCTCCTTTTAAGTCGCCATAAAGAGCATCATAGGGAACACCTTCTTTGAAATAAAAAATTCCGTTTCCCTCGCCTGACGAGTTAACTTCAAAGAGGCATGTTTTTTCCTCTAGTTGAATCATTTGAAGAAAACTGGCAACCGATATTCCTTTCAAAGTGCCATCCGGAATATCTTTTTCTAAAGCCTGATGTATAGCCTGCATAAATTCGTCTAGCTGAAATGGTTTTTGGAAGAAACAGAAGATGTTATCATCTGAGAGCTTTTGTTTTAATTCCTGTATTGGATTGGCAGTCATGACAATGCAAGGAATATGGGGGTGTGTATCATTAATGTAAGCCAAAAGAGACATGCCATCGAGTTTGGGCATATTAATATCTGTGACCAGTAGGGAAATGCGCTCGTTTTCCAAGATTCTAATACCTTCTACACCGTTATCGGCAAATATAACTTCGAATTCATTTGTATATTTCTGCAAACGGATCTCGAGAAATTTTTGAAGCTTTACATCGTCTTCTACTATTAGAATTTTATCCATTCTTTCTATATACCCATTTTATATATTATTCATCTTCTGAAAAACTTTATATAATCCCTGTGTACCTAAGTTTTCATATCCGAGAGAAGTTGCAGCTATATAGAATTGGTGCGCCAGAGACAAACCAGGAAGGGCTAAATTTATTCTTTTTGCCTCATCCAGTGCGATTCCCATATCTTTGATAAAATGCTTTATAAAAAAACCGGGGTCAAAATCTCCTTTTGCTATTCTTTTACCCAAATTATTAATAGACCAGGAACTTGCAGCCCCCTTTCCTATAACGTCAATAACGCTATCAAGATTCATTCCTGTTTTATATGCATATAATAATGATTCAACCACTCCAATCATAGTCCCTGCTATTAAGATCTGGTTGCTCATCTTTGTATGCTGGCCTGCACCTGCCTTCCCCATGTATGCTATATTTTCACCCATTATCTTAAAAAACGGTAATACCTTATCAAAGACATCCCTGTCTCCGCCTACCATAATAGCTAATTTGCCTTCCCTGGCTCCGATATCTCCCCCTGACACAGGAGCATCAAGAGAATATATTCCCTTATTTTTGCATATTTCGTATATCTTTTTTGCCAGAATGGGACTTGAAGTGGTCATATCTACGATAACGGAGCCTTGCTTAGCGCTTTTTAAAACCCCCTTTTCATCTAAAATAATTTTTTCGACATCTTCCGGAAAACCTACAATAGAAAAAATGATTTCACTTTTTTCAGCCACTTCTTCCGGAGAATCACACCAGGAAGCTCCCTTTTCTAGTAATTCGGCTGCTTTTTGTTTCGTTCTATTGTAAATATACGCTGTGTTACCTGAATTTATTAAATGCAGGCACATTGATTTTCCCATCACCCCTGTTCCTATCCAACCAATATTTTTAGATTCCATGATTTCCTCCGTGTTTGGGACTTAATTTTTTAGGGGATCAATGAAGATAGTTTCGTAGAAAGTCAAAAAAATGAAAGAAATCTATGAATTGGACTATTTTCAAATATCCAGTTTCAAATTTCAAATTTCAACTAACTTTAAGCATTCGTTTGCTTATACCCCAATTGAGCGATAACGTCCAACTGAAAGTTATTTGTTACTCGGATGAATAAAAATAATATTCTGTTTTTCTTTCACCTATACCGGTTGTCATAAATAGGTTCCGATTGACCAGCGTCTGAACTTCCGAGCTCATCGTG
>CAZQOH010000462.1:0-2259 GCA_964594355.1 uncultured Desulfobacterales bacterium | reverse complement strand
TTAAATTCATATAGTTAACTTGCTTTTCAAAAAAGTTAACCGGACAGCAGTGAGGATAAGTATTATGACAATGAAACAGTGGGACAACCCACCGGCAATGCAGATCGACCCGCAGAAATCTTACGAGGCAATCATTGAAACGGACAAAGGAAATATTGAACTTGAACTTTATCCCCAAAATGCACCTAAAACTGTTAACAACTTTGTCTTTCTGGCACGGGAAGGTTTCTATGATGGTGTTTCGTTTCACCGGGTGATCAGCAATTTTATGATTCAAGGCGGAGATCCGACAGGCACCGGAATGGAAGGCCCGGGGTACCGGTTTGAGGACGAAATAGCAGGAAATCCGTTAAAGCATGAGACCGGTGTCATCTCCATGGCGAACGCCGGGCCCAACACGAATGGCAGCCAGTTCTTTATAACACATGCACCACAACCGCATTTAAACGGTAATCATACGGTGTTCGGAAAAGTAATTAAGGGTCAGGATGTCGTTGACTCAATCAGCCAAGGAGACCTAATGGTCAAGGTGGAGATCAAAGAGAACTAGTCCGAATATTTCATGAAAATTTTCGGGCTAGCCGATTACTTGCTTGGCCTCCTCCCATAGCTTTTCCAATTCCTCTTGGGAAAATGATTCCAGATTGCGGCCTTTTTCTGAAATCCTCTTTTCCATATATCGAAAGCGCTTCTCAAACTTTCGGATGGAGCCTGTTAATGCTGTTTCGGGATGAATTCGGGCAAAACGGGCAACATTTACCAGTGTAAAAAGAACATCACCAAATTCCAGGGAGGCCTGCTCTGGCTCTTTTTCAGCTTTACCCCCTTTTAATTCAGATTTCAATTCGTGCCATTCCTCTTCGACCTTTTGGATCACACCGTCAGTATCTTCCCAGTCAAATCCTATTTTAGCTGCCCGCTCGGAAATTCGGTATGCTCGCATCAAGGCCGGCAGCCCGGCAGGAACCGAATCTAAAATTGAAGTTTCGGGAGCATTATTTTTTTCTTGCATCTTGATTTTGTGCCATTGCCTTCTTACCTCGTCGGTACCGGACACCTTGTTGTCACCGAAAACATGGGGATGACGACGGATCATCTTGGCGGTATTCAAGTCAGCCACATCCTTGATATCAAAGTGTCCCATCTCCCGAAACAGAATGGCAATGAAAAGGATATGAAACAATACATCCCCCAGCTCCTCACAGACATCGGCAGGCTTTCCCGATTCAATCGCATCCACCAATTCGTACATCTCTTCTATCAGGTAAAGCGCCAAAGTTTTTGGGGTCTGTTGTTTGTCCCAAGGGCAACCGTCTGCCCCCCTTAGCTTCTCGATCAATTTAATAATGGCATTGATTCCCAATTTTCCGAGCTCTACTTATTTCTTTTTATACCAAGTCTTTTTAAGTGCCGTTATTTTGGAAATAAAATTGCGCTTCATGTCGGGGGAGATAACCTTGGCCATTTTTTCGGAAATCATCGTAACGTGGGGGGCCAGGAAGGAATTTTTAATTACAGGGGCATTTTTAGGGAGAAAAGAAGTTAGGGTAATTAAAAGCACCGACACAATCAGTATCGCTTTAGTAATACCAAACCCGGCTCCGCAGATCCGATCAACCCAGCCCAGGTAAGCAATTTTAAGGATATACTTGATAACGACACCAAGGATACTAATAAGAATTAAAATACCACTAAAAATAATTAGAAAACTCAATATGTTAAGATATGAGGTGTTGGATATCCATCTTGATAAGTGTTTTGCAAGCACCATATAATAACTATAAGCAAAATAATAACCGCCCAATACCCCGATAATAGATGATAACTCTTTAATAAGCCCTCTAAAAACACCTCTGATCACACAAAAGCTTATAATAACTATAACTATAATATCAAAAGAATTCATATTGTACGCTAAACGCCAAAAAGTAAAGAATCCGGAGCCATAAAACCCGGCTTTGGCTCACCCTTGGAAGGGGTTAATATTACAGTGTATCAAGTGCCTAAAGTGAACTAAAGTTACAAGTGCCTTAAGTTAAGGTGTCGCTTCGCTCCATTTATTCATATAAAATTGACAGAATGATGTTCACCCCAAAAAGTGGACACAAAGTTAAGCTGCTAATTTCATTAATTCGAACTGATCCGGGGAGATACCTCCCAGGGCAGAATGAATTCTTTTTCGGTTATAAAAGATTTCAATGTATTTAAAGATCACTGCTGTCCGGTTAACTTTTTTGAAAAGCAAGTTAACTATATGAA
>CAZQOH010000461.1:0-2262 GCA_964594355.1 uncultured Desulfobacterales bacterium | reverse complement strand
GAATTTGTTTCGGATTTCGAATTTCAAAATTCAAAAATTGAGGGTTTTCGTTCAGACACTATCTAGTTACCGGGCCAATGGCTACGAGATAAAGAAGGACAGATTCATTGTTTAGACCAAGAAGATTTTTGGCTTCTCCGTCATAGAGAGCGCCTATTCCGCAGCAACCAAGACCCAGCGCAGTAGCACCAAGATAAATGATTTGACCCATGCGGCCCGCATTGAGCATGGCATATCGATAGCCTCGGGAGCCCCAGTTTTTATCAATAACGGCAAGATTCGTTACAAAGAGGAAATGGACACAAGCATTTCGAAGCCACTTCTGATCAAGACATACAGATGCCATTTTATCTATCAATTTTTCTTCGGCAACAAGACCTATTTTCCATTCCATAGGATCCATTAAGTAGAAACCAGACTGGAACTCCTCTATATTATCTGTCAGAAAACCTATGATTATTGAAGAAGAACTGAAATGTTCTTCTGAAGAATTTTGATTCCATGAAAAGCATATAAGGTCTAAAAGACGCATAAATGCATTTTGGGAAAGGCTTCTATTGATAAAGTTTCTTCTTGAACGACGTTTTATAACCGATTCAACAAACCCCATTTCCCTTTTTATTCTTTTTTCTCTATCAATCTGGATCCACCTTCCCGCTCCAACCCCTAAATCTTTGCTTATACAGGGATTCGTTTCAACTTTTTCCGGTATTCTTATCCCTGTCCGGTAAATGTCCTCTATTTCATCATATAAGATTTCATGTTTGGAAACCCTGCCGGCTTCAAGAAATTCAGGTGTCAGGAGTTTTATATTTTTATGTGCTGAACTTGTACTAGATGATTTTCCATGGACGTTAATGCAAGCAAGGCAAACTTCTCTTCTATTATCAAGACCGATCAGACGTCCCAATCGTTCGTCATTAAAATCGTAATGTAAGGTAAAAGTCAGCCCCTCGGCTTTTAAGGCTAAAATAAGATTTTCCAGTATATGCCCAGCGTCAAGCAGGACGTATCTAAAGGCTCGGGCTCGGTATTTCCAGGCGCTTCTGAAGAATATCGCAGTGACAAAAAATGTTGCGACAAGCTTCTTTGCATCTATTTGTCCTATTGTTTCAGCAGTATAACGGCTAAAATCCCCACTTCTCAGAGGGGTTAAAGCCATGTTTCCAATATCGTAATGATAAAGACCATGATTCAGAGCCTTGATGTTGTACGCTCCAAGATAGATTTCATTCGGGTAGAGTGCACCGGCCGAAGCAGCACTTCGATAATAAATGTAATTGTTATTATGAGGTCTTTTAGCAGTATGGTTGTAGCCTACAGAAAAAATCCGGGACAGGAGATATAAATCCAATCCGCCCGGATCTGTTTGTTTACCAGGTTCATGCTCAAGTTCCCACAACGATTTTTTTGGAAACTCTGTTACTTTTGGAAGTGGAATCGCTTCTATTCCGGCATATGATTTGTATAAACCGGGTTGATTTTCCCAGTCAATGAAATGGCCTTTCATATCGTAACGATCATAGCTGGTAGCCAGATGGTAATCAGCGGCAGATTTTATCATTGGCTTTCTTCTTTAAGATATTTGTGGATCTCGCCGGCAACTTTATTTTCTATCGATTTTTGTAATATAGCAAAGTTCAGATCAAGAAAATGATAGAATGTTTTCTTTTCAACAAGCCAAACCATTCAGCAGGAGCCTTTTGTTCTCACTGGACTCGGAGTGTCTTATATTTATCACCTAACCGCAACGACCGGGCATGGCGCATTTAATATGACATACTGAGCAGTGGAACCGAAAATAAGTTTACCGACTTTTGATCTTTTCATAACACCGATAATGATTTCATCAATATTATTATCTTTCGCAAATAGAACCAGGTCCTCGCCGGGTGAAAGGTGGCTAACTAAAGCATTTGTTTCACAAGAGATACCATCCACTTTGAAAGGCGGTATTAAATATTCCAGTTCACTTTCAGCCCTTTCTATATCTTCTCTTTGCAACTCATGGCTTTGCATTAATGAAGTCAAAATGTGAACTTCGGCATCAAAGGCCTTTGCATGTTTTTGGGCAAGCTTTAGAGCATCTTTTGCCACATTGGATCTGTCGTAACCTACTAAAATCTTCATATTAATCTCCTTATATATTTAAGCAATTAAATTTGGTATTTAGCCACAAAGGCACCAAGGCACAAAAAAGTAAAAGTAAGATACTTGATTAATTGCAGATAATAATAAGAAACCGAGGTTTATTTGTCAAGA
>CAZQOH010000460.1:0-2270 GCA_964594355.1 uncultured Desulfobacterales bacterium | reverse complement strand
GCCCGGAGGATACACCACCTAATCCCTCAAACACAACTTTTGATTATATCTCATTGGATAATCGTAACGATCAGATGCGTGGTTCGCGATAGTGGGAGATTCGCCGAAAAATTTTCAATAAACTATAAGGAGAAGTGCGCCTAGAAATTAGTCGCTCTTCTATCTTATTGATTTAACTCGCTTATCAAAATTATGAACTTTATGCTTGACAGAGGTAATATAGGATGTCCCGTATCGAGTCGGAGGTTCAAATCCTCTCGCTCCGACCAGCCTTCGCTTTTCAGCTACGGCTCGGCACGCCTCTTTGTAGCGATAAAATTTTATTACACTTACATTTTGCAGTCTGAAAAAGCGCCCGAAAGGTTTTACACCGGGTTCACTGAAAACCTTGATTCACACCTGAAATCATATAATCTGGGACATAATCTCCATACTTCTTACTATAAACCCTGGAGAATTTAAAACCGCCCACGGATATTTTTTACAAATTAGTATTGACATTCCTAATTTGTTCAATTATTAATTCTCCATGATAAAAGTAATGATCCCACGTGCCTTAGGTGAGAAAATCCTGTCTTTAGCTGAAATGTTCCCGATTGTTTCTCTCACAGGCCCCCGGCAGTCTGGAAAAACAACGCTTGCGCGTGCACTGTTCCCGGATTATGCCTACGCTAACCTGGAGAACCTCGATGATCGCCTGGCTGCAGAAGAAGATCCTTTACGCTTTTTAAGAGTTCATTCGAGTACCGGCATGATCGTAGATGAGGCCCAAAAGGCGCCGTCCCTATTCTCCTATCTACAAGGTATCGTGGATGAATCAGGCAAAATGGGGAAATATATTCTTACAGGTTCCCAAAACTTTTTGCTTCTCGAAAAAATAACGCAATCGTTGGCAGGACGTGTGGCGGTATGCAACCTTATGCCGTTTGGTTTAACCGAACTCATCAACGCCGACCTCCTGGATGAGGATCTTGATCATGTAATGTTCACCGGCGGTTATCCGGTGATTTATGACAGACACATACCGGTCACAGACTATTTTCCCTCTTACATTCAAACATATATTGAACGGGATGTTCGCGGGATATCTAATGTTGAAAACCTGAGCACTTTCCAAAGATTTGTGAAACTTTGTGCTGGGCGAGTAGGCCAATTGCTAAACCTCTCGAACTTGGGGACGGACTTGGGCATAAATTATAAAACTGTTCGCTCCTGGATATCGATTCTTGAAGCCAGCTATATTGTTTTTCTGCTCCAGCCGCATCACAAAAATTTTAATAAACGTGTTGTTAAACAGCCAAAATTGTATTTTTTCGACACCGGCCTGCTATGTGCTTTGCTTGACATTCAAAACCCTGAACAATTAGCCGGTCATTATCTTCGTGGAAATATATTTGAATCCTTTATCATATCAGAGTACATCAAATCCAGGTTTCATGCAGGCCGCCGCCCCAACACCTTTTTCTGGCGAAATAGCACAGGCCACGAAATTGATTTAATTATCGAGGCAGGGGCGCAGCTATGGGCAGTGGAAATTAAATCAGGGGAAACACTGAACGAAGATTTTTTTAAAGGCCTTAGGTACTTTAAACGCTTGTCTTCAGTACCTGAAAAGCATTTCTACCTGGTATATGGCGGCAAGCGCGATTTTTCCAGAAAACACGGTCAGGTACTTGGGTGGAAAAGTATTTCGAAACTTTCCCATATCTGACGAATCTTTTTTTAATTACTTCGTTATTGTTTTAAGATATAAAAGGCTGTGTAGAGGTCCTAAGAAAAATAATATTGAATTTGAAAATCTAAAAACGCATCGGTCTGGATTCTTTAAACTTATGGGCGCACACTATTATTTGGTTACTTAAAAGGGGCTATATTCAGAATCCGACAATATTGAACTGAGAGGAGGTAATGAGACTATGAGCAGAAGTAAGTTGAAGATTACCGTATTGAAAAGGCAGGATCCAAAAGAGATATTCGATGAATATCCCGTGGCAGAGAGAGACTGGTTTGTCCCATGTGATCTTTACCAGGATGGCCAAGAGTTTATTATTGAGGAAGATCTTGCAATGCCGGAAAAGTTTTGTGGCTCCGCATGGCAGACTATTTACCCCAACGTAAGATTACTTGGTTTTGGAGGCAATTTGCCTTACTTTGAAGAGAAAGGAATTGCGATCTCCTGTTGCGCTGATGGGATGAGACCGGTTATCTTCAAAATTGAGAGGATTTAATCTAATATTAAAAATCTCGCAACTACTCAGGTTGTCAGGTTC
>CAZQOH010000459.1:0-2279 GCA_964594355.1 uncultured Desulfobacterales bacterium | reverse complement strand
GTATCATATGAACAAATCTTCAAAAAAAATAGCGGTATTAATTGGCACCCGCCCAGGTATTATAAAAATGTCCGTGGTCTATCATGCAGTCAGGGAAGCCGGAGTAAACGCTGTGCTCATACACACGGGGCAGCATTATTCAGACGCGATGGACCAGAAAATTATGGCGGATGTTGAATTGCCAACACCAGACTACCGTTTTTTAAGACCAGATGACTGCATTACTCATGCTCATCAAACCGCTTTCATGCTGGTGAATGTAGAACATGCTTTGATGGAGTCAAAACCGGATATATTGCTTGTATGCGGAGATGCCAATACCAATTTGGCAGGAGCGTTGGCGGCAAGAAAACTGGGCATCTCTGTTGGTCACGTTGAGGCAGGGTTGCGGAGCTATGACTGGCGGATGCCGGAAGAGCATAACCGCCGCATGATTGATCATATTTCTGATTTACTCTTCGCCCCAACCCGGGGGTGCGAAGAAATCTTGAGACACGAAAATGTAATGGGAGATATTTTTTGTGTTGGCAACACTGTGGCAGATGCGGCTTTACGTTTTTGTCCTGAAAGTGATTCACGAAGATCAAAAGCAGTGTTAACAATGCACCGTGAAGAAAATGTGGATGATCCTGAAATGCTGAAACATCTTCTTCAAGAAATAGAGAAAATTGCGGTCAATTATGGCCACCCGGTTGAATTTCTGATGCATCCACGGACTCGCAAGAGGATGAATGAAAACAACTTTTGGGAATTAATACCATCTAATGTGATTGTCCAGGAAACTGTTTATTATCGGCAGATGCTTAAAAAAATTCAAGAAGCAGAATTTGTTATCACTGACAGTGGAGGTCTGCAGGAAGAAGCATGTATTTTAGGAACTCCCTGCTTTACCTTGCGTAAAAGCACAGAACGCCCCGAAACTGTTACATGCGGCGCCAATGTAATTTTGGGGGTGGATAATCCCGCGGAAATATTTATTGAACATTGGCCGTTCCCTGAAAAAACATGGGAACCTCCCTTTGGTGATGGAACCGCTGCCAGGCAAATTATTCACCATGCCTTGGCCTATCTAGGGTAACAGTATTTCCTCATGGAAAAGGTTAAATGAAAACAGCTTTGTTTGTTATAGACCGACCTTTACGTGACAATGATCGCGGAATAGTTTCAACCATTGATCAGTTGTCAAAAAAGTATCAGGTTGTGGTTGTTGGTCTGGGCAAAGAATGTGATATGGACGGTGTAATTTTTTATGACTTTACCTTTGGGGTCTCTTTTAAATATCTGAAGAAGATCCTGTGTTCACATCTTTTTCTGTTCCCGGTAATATTGCTTCTTTATCTTTGTATTAAATATAAACCAGCGGTAATTTACTTAAGGGAAATTCGCTATCTCATACCAGTATTTTTAGCCAATAAATTTTACAAGAATTGCAAATATATTTTAGATATCCGAGAGAACCCCAGGACAAATTATTCAGAACTAAAATTCTTTTTGAAGAAATTCGGTAAATTTTGTGATCGAACTATTACGAACTCACCGAAGTTAAAAGATGAACTCATATATGAATATGAGATGCCATCAGTTGAAGTACAATATGCTTTACCAGCACAATCTTTTTTGAAAAAAATAAATCTGGGTCTATATAAACATGATGGGAAAAAAATCAGACTCTGTTTTTTTGGTGATGTAAAACCAGACAGAAAACTGGAAATGATGGTTGAAGCTGTCAATTTATTAAAACATATACCAGTTGTGTTTGATATTTATGGCAGGATTCCAGTAGAGGATTATGGCCGACAATTAAAAAAAATGGACCTCTATGACAGAGTTACACTTCATGGGCTTATAGACTATAAAAGCGCCCCTGAAAAACTTGTAACCTATGACTGCGGCATACTAATTAATGAAATAAACGAGAATTCATCAAATACTATCCCTGGTAAGCTATGGGAATATATCTCCTGTGGCCTTTGCATCATTTCAAATAACAGACCAACTGTTACGGGTTTTATAAATGACTACAATCTAGGTTTAATTGGTGATACACCTCAAGAGTTAGCCAATGCTATAGAATATTTATATCATAATAAAGACAAGTTACTTCTCTTTCGTGACAATAGCAGGATATTTTTCAATCAAATTTATACACAATAACATTCAAAATATGGGCTCTACCCACGCTGATAAAGTGTGCAAAAAAATTATGAAAATTGTCACAGTCATTGGTGCCCGTCCTCAATTTATTAAAGCAGCAACTGTATCTCGTGTGCTTCGCCGCA
>CAZQOH010000458.1:0-2283 GCA_964594355.1 uncultured Desulfobacterales bacterium | reverse complement strand
AGTAATTAAATAATCAAATTCGTGCTTTCGTGATAAATTTCTTTTTATTTGTACCGGTATATTCGGCTAATTTAAAATCCTTGCCCTTTCATTATGAATTCTCTACTCAAACATCTGTGGAAAAAGAATCCTGTCGACAAGATCGCATAAAATATGTCCTAGAGTAATATGTGCTTCCTGAATCCTGGCAGTTACATCTGATTCAACGGAAAATACCAAGTCAGCAGACTCCGCCAGTTTACCACCGCGTCCTGTTAAACCAATCGTTGAGATACCGATATCTTTTGCCGCATTTATAGCTTGTATTACATTTTTTGAGTTGCCGCTTGTACTGATGCCCCAGGCAATATCATTCTTTTTTCCCAGAGCCTTTATCTGCTTAGAAAATATTTCATCAAAGTGATAGTCATTTCCGATACTTGTTATTATAGATGTATCTGTGGTCAATGCTATTGCAGCAAGTGGCGAACGTTCAATTTTAAAACGGTTTACGAATTCTGCTGTAATATGTTGCGCATCTGCGGCACTGCCTCCATTTCCAAAAATAAGGATTTTATGACCGGAGGCTAAACACGTGGCAATCATCTCAGCGCCCTTAGAAATAAGATCAATATTATTTTTTATAAATCTATCTTTAACTTCAATACTTTCTTCAAGGTTTTTCAGGATAATCTTTTTCATTTTCAATCTTCTACTTCGTTCCTTTAAGCATGTTTTCTAAAGCAGTTTCAATAATTCCAAATTCCTCATCCTTAATTGTCCTGAGGTCCATGATAAACATATCTTCTTCTATCCTTCCTATTATCGGAGTGGTATTTCTGCGCATGTATCTTTCAATGGTATTTGCAGACATTCCTTGAACCTTGACACCTATGCATTTGCTGGGAAGTTCTATAAGAGGCAGCGCTCCTCCACCGGCCCGTGAGGAAAGGTTAATGAGCTTAATACTCATTCGCTGATCTCCAATATTTTCAAGTATCTTACCTAGTTTCTTAGCTCTTTTATCTATGGTGTTAAAAGGAAGTGTCAACAAACGGAGGGTAGGAATAGCTTCAATTGCCTTTTCTTCTTCCCTGTAGAGTCGAAGAGTACTTTCAAGGGCTGCCAGGGTTAGCTTATCTATTCTAAGCGCCCTCGTGATAGGATTCTTTTTGATCTTATCAAGAAAGTCTTTCTTTCCGACGATGATACCTGCCTGTGGGCCTCCAAGAAGCTTATCGCCACTAAACGTGATTATATCTGCGCCTGTTGCCACAGATTCCTGAACGGTAGGTTCTTTTATAAGACCGTATTTTGAAAAATCGATAAAAGTTCCGCTGCCGAGATCTTCCATAACTGGAATATGATATTTTGACCCCAGCGAAACTAATTCTTTAAGAGAAACTTCCGTCGTAAAACCGACTACACTGTAATTGCTTTTATGAACTTTCAAAAGAAGACCCGTGTCGGTTTCTATGGCAGTTTCATAGTCATGAAAATGGGTGCGATTTGTCGTGCCGACCTCTCTTAAAATCACACCGCTTTTTTCCATCACATCGGGAATCCTGAATGAACCCCCGATTTCAACAAGTTCGCCTCTTGATACAATAACATTTTTTCCTTTGGCGATTGTTTCCAAACAAAGGAAAACAGCACCAGCATTGTTATTAACCACCATGGCGGCTTCAGCGCCGCTTATTTCACATATGATATCTTCAACAGCGCTGTATCTTGAACCACGCTTTCCTTCCGATAGGTTAAATTCCAAATTTGAATACCAGCTCGAAATACACTTAAGATTTTCAACAGCATCTTCAGACAGCAGCGATCGGCCAAGATTAGTGTGAACAACAACACCAGTGGCATTAATAATGGGTATAAAATTCAGTTTCATGGCATCGACAACACGATATTTAACCTTTTCAAGCAATAACGGTTCTGACAGGCTTTTTTCTGTTATCGCTTGATTTAAATCAAGAATATCCGATCGAACATCTTCAACTACGGCCCGAACAGAAGAGACCATTACAGATTTTGGAACATTTTTAAAAAAATGGTCTGTTTTTACAAGTTCAAGGACATGGTCTATGCCCGGAAGCATTCGTAACAGGGTCTGCTGTTTTTTATTTAAGTCCATTTTTCTTTTCCACAATGATTAAATGCTTAATACAGATCTCGTTAAGTGTTTGTTTCACAAAAAATATAGCTTAATAAGAGTTGTATATCATTATAAAGTGAATTATATCAATAGATTTCTTTAAAAGAAAAGCCGGTCAAAAAATACTTTATAAATAATGAATTTTA
>CAZQOH010000457.1:0-2290 GCA_964594355.1 uncultured Desulfobacterales bacterium | reverse complement strand
CATCGCCTTTATCATGGACATATTATAAATCCTGAAAATGGGAAGATTCTTGATGAGGTTCTTCTTTCGGTTATGATGGCTCCCAAAACTTATACCAGAGAGGATGTGGTTGAAATACATGCGCACTCTGGACCTGTTGCATTAAATTCCATTATGGAGCTGGTAATAAAGCAGGGTGCCAGACTTGCAGAACCAGGCGAGTTTACAAAAAGAGCATTTCTTAACGGGCGTATAGATTTAACACAAGCCGAGGCCGTTATTGATATTATTAACGCAAAAACAGGCAAATCCCTTGAAATCGCCATCTCACAAATTAAAGGCAATATAAAATCAAGAATTGAATCGATACGGGGTACACTCATTCAAATTATAACTGAAACAGAAGCCGTTATAGATTTTCCCGACAGCGCTGGAGAAAGTATCGATACGGACAAAACCCTTAAAATTCTTCAGGATAATGTTATAGATACATTACAAAACCTTTTAAACCAATATGAAAACGCTCATATTTTACGAGACGGCCTTAAATTGGTTGTTGCAGGAAAACCCAACGTCGGCAAATCAAGCCTGATGAACCGCTTGATTAAAAAGGACAGGGCCATTGTTACTCCCGTCCCGGGAACCACACGAGATTTCATCGAGGATTATTTAAGCATCCGCGGTATTCCGGTAATTATTACCGACACCGCCGGTCTGCATGATACAGATGATCCTGTTGAAGTTATAGGAATAAAAAAAGCTCACGAACACATCGATAGTTGTGATCTTGTTCTTTTTATGGTTGATGCAAGTTCTCCCTTAACAAGTGGGGATGATAAAATATATAACGAAATCAATGATAAAAACCTGATACTTGTAGTCAATAAGATTGATCTGGTTGATGATGGTTTCAAACTCGATACCCCGAATTCCTGGAACAAAATATCAAGCGCCTATATTTCGGCCCTTTATAATAGAGGTATTGAAACTCTTAAGGATTTAATAGAAAAGATAGCTCTAGGCGAAGAAGGTATTGATAATGAAAATACAATTGTTCCTAATTTTAGACACAAACTCGCTCTTGAGAAAAGCTTAGAATTTGCTTCCTCTGTTACACAAGGGCTGAAAACTGGCATGCCTTATGAGTTGGTTGCCATTGACCTCAAAGAAGCCATCGATTCCCTTGGTGAAATTCTAGGTGTGACATCTAAGGTAAATGTCCTGGATCAAATTTTTAGTAAATTTTGCATCGGAAAATAATGTTCCACGTGAAACAATTATGATGTTGGACACAGATAAACACAGATTATCAGGATAAAAACACATATAGCGGTTTTCAAAAATATGTTCCGATTGATTCGCGTCTAAGCTTCCGAACTCATCGTGGGTCTATTTGAAGCGTTCTATGGCTCGCTGCGCTAAAATTAAAGAACTCGACCTCGCTATGCTCGGGACTCAAACAGCTTCAATTTTTACGCTCCGTTTCGCCAAGAACGCTTAATCAAATATCCCCAAATGAATTCGCTCGGAAACTTAGACGCTGCATACAGTCTTTGAAACGGAACGTTTTTTTGAGAACTACTATAGAACTCATTGTATATAAAATATGATCTGTTTTTATCTGTGAAAATCTGTGTCCTATTTATTTTTTAGTCTTTACCGGCTAAGCTATATTCTCACAAGGGAGACAAACAATGGAAATAGATTTTACGCCCTTCTTTAAGAAATACGAAGAGGTCTCAGTTGCGGCTGATGGAGTTTTCAATCGAGTAAAAAAGGAGTATCCTGAATGTGTTAAATGCAAAATTGAATGCTCTGACTGCTGTCATGCATTATTTGATCTCACACTGATAGAAGCAATATATATAAATCACCAGTTCAACAATCAGTTTGATGGAAAGGAAAGAGACAAGCTTATTGAAAAGGCAAATAGGGCTGATCGAGATATATACAAACTTAAAAGAAAAGCCCATAAAGAACTCGAAGCAGGAAAGAATGAAACTGATATCCTTATGAAAATGGCATGTGAACGTGTCAGATGTCCATTACTTAATAAGGATGAAAAGTGTGACTTATATGAATATCGGCCAATAACATGCAGGCTTTACGGTTTGCCGACATCCATAGGGGGGATAAGTCATACCTGTGGACAATCGGGTTTTGTTGAAGGAAAAAAGTATCCAACAGTAAAACTGGATATAATACATAATAAACTATATGATATATCCGCTCAATTTATAAAAGAAATTAAAAGCAAACATGTTAAAATGGCAGAAATGCTTGTACCGTTATCCATGGCTCTTTGTACCGA
>CAZQOH010000456.1:0-2292 GCA_964594355.1 uncultured Desulfobacterales bacterium | reverse complement strand
TATATACCCCAATTCCGAAGAGTTTTTATACACTAGACTCGTAAAGATCTAAAGAATAATTGTGATTTCTCAATTTGAGATTTTACAGTTCTTGCAAAAGAGCAATTTATGCGCACGAACAGCATCAATAGTCTTCATAGAACAATACAGAATTCTTAACTCCCTATATAGCAAGGGTTTATTTACCGCATAGCCCATAGAACTTGAATCTCGATATATAAATACTTCTTTTCACCCGCAAATAAAAGATTATTTCTTTGTGAAATACTCTTCGATACTGCTGAAAGAAGATCGCAATATGGTTGTACTTTATTTCAAGCTAGTGTATAATATACGCACTATGTCATTCACTAGAAAAATTAAGAAGGGCGAGCATATCTATTTGGCTGAGGTTGAAAATAAGTGGATCAACGGCAAGGTTGTGCAAAAACACATCAGGTACATTGGCAAAGAGGTCGATGGAAAAACAATCTTATCTTCATCAATGTCAAATATTGAAATTGATCATGTCAAGCTATTCGGGCCACTGCTTGTGCTGAACCATCTGGCTCGTGAAATAACCCTTGATGAGCATTTGGGGGAATATGCTGATGAAATACTGAGCTTGGTATATGCCCATTGTCTTGACTATAAAAGCATTAACCAGATGGAAAGGTGGTTTAAAAGAACGGATCTCAATATGATGCTGAAAATAGATAACCTGACTGAAGAGCGACTTCTAAAGGCTCTAGATTCTATTGAAAGTTTTGATTTGCAGAAGGTGCAAAAGTCGATTTTTGAATCTGTGCAATCGCTTTATCAACTAAAAGATTCAGGGATCGTTTATGATGTAACAAATACTTACTTATACGGTAAAAAATGTTCTCTAGGAAAGTTAGGTCATGATAAAGAGGGCGTCAAAGGTAGACCGCTAATTCAAATAGGGTTAGGTGTTACGAAGAATGAGGGTATTCCGGTCTTCCATAAAACATTTCATGGAAATATTCACGATGCCCGAACGCTTGATGATTTAATCACATCATTTTCAGAAAACAAGATAAAAACAGTTCTAATCGTCTTTGATCGCGGAATTACCTCCAAAAAGTCTCTCAAAAACCTAAAAAAATTAAATTATGACGTGGTCTGTGGGGTCGCTATTCATTCAAATTTAAAAGTTACGCTACGATCTGTCATAAAAAAGAAACAATTCATTTTACTAGACAATAGAGTTCAGTTAAACGAAAATATTTTCTATGTTATCACTCAACCGCACGAGCTCGGCGAGGTGAAGGGAACCCTTGCCTGGTGTTATAACGAAAAACAACAAAGAGATTTAAGAGAATCAAGATATGATGAAATCACCAATGCTCAGAAACTTATTGCCGAGAATAATCCGATTAAGCCCGGCTTGGAGAAGTTTTTTGATAAAGAAAGAAAACTAATACGTAGAAAGCTTACCGAAGCTGAGGAGTTCGACGGATACTCTTGTATTTTCAGCACAAGGAGATTATCAAAAAACCAGATACTCAAAATCTATTTTGGTGAAAAGGATATTGTGGAAAAAGCTTTTCAAAACATAAAGGGAATTGTCAGGATACGGCCCATAAGACATTGGCTCTATAATCGTGTAATAGCTCATATCTTTATTTGCTATCTGTCCTATCTTTTGCTATCACTTCTGAAGTTCCGCCTTAAGAAAATCTCCACATCGGCCAACGACGCCTTAATTGAGCTAGACACGATGTACAAGGTTTACATTAGAGATGAGAAAAAAGGCTTTTCGCTTTCTCGAACGGTGGCTCTGACAAAAAAGCAAGAAAAAATCCTAAAAACGATTGATAGCCAACTTATTAAATCCTAGTGTATAATTTTGGACGGGAATTGGGGTTTTTCATCTTCCTCTCCTTAGGATTGTTCGAAAATACGAATCAAATACTTTTTATTTTTTGCGGGACATTACCTCCTTTCATGTCAGCTGTTAATCCAACGCCGGATTCTAGCATTCTAGGAAGAGGAAGTCAATTTATTTCTAGACTATGACCAAATTACTCCAGATTGCTTATGCGGCGCACTTTTTCTATCACCTGGTTTGGGTCGTCCGTTTCTTCGCACGCAAATTGCAGCTTAAACCTGCCGTGTTTTGCTACATCTAAAAGCGCGTCTACGTTTGAGGCCGACACGGTAGCCTGGATCGGATTATGTAACGATGCCTCAAGAATCATATCTCTCAGAGAATCGTCATCGCCTAAAAGGGCCTCTTCCATGGTCGTTATTTTCGGATCGTCTACAAATGCCTGGATCAGCAAGCCGTCG
>CAZQOH010000455.1:0-2309 GCA_964594355.1 uncultured Desulfobacterales bacterium | reverse complement strand
ATACATATCGACGCGGCAACTGGGTCAACCCTCCGTGATAAACACGTACATGGCCAGCAATTCCCGCCATCACAGTATAAGTTTATTTTTTACAATATATAGACAAAAGAGTCAATATTTATCAACATATTGTAGTAGATAATACTATCTTTTTCAATTTTGTCAGTATTTTTCAGAGAAAATAAAGACAAACAGCAGACCTTCGATCAAAGTAATCTACTTTTAAAAATACGTTTCTCTTACTGGCAAACAGCCGATTTCATGGTTTTCGTGACTTTTTTAAAATTCGCTTTTGAAATAGGAGCTATGAGCTTTATGAGGTATCATATAAGATGACTGGGGGTAGGAATTTGATGCCGTAGAGGATGGCTTTATAAAGCATTTCCATCGATTCAAAGGCAAACTCTTTAAACAATGATCTCATTCTCTCCCATAAGGCTCTTTTGCTTTTTAGCTTTGTCCATACGGCTTTAAATAACTTACAGCAGATCTGCTGGGTTTGATCTATCAAGAAAGCCAACATCATGAGCATGGCAAAAACTAAGCGCAAGTTCTTTTTGCCGAGACCATAGTTATGTTCAAAATGATAACCCTGATTTTTGAGCGTATTGAAGGTTTCATTTTCGATCTTCCAACGAACACGCCCACCGCGCATGAGTAGATAAGCACTGTTTTTTGTCACCGTAAAATCGGTAACCCAACTGAAATGCTTTACCTCAGCTGGAGTCACCTCCCAGTATTCTAAAAAATTAACCAATAAATCCTGGTTGGACTCGTTGATAGGAACTTGATTTAGAAAACTGAAGCGATGAACCATTTCCAGATTCTCTTCATCTACAATTTCAAACTCAGTTATCCCACCCGCACTTCGGGCTTCTTTGACATGATCGAACAAAAATGAATGATCGCCCTCTTTGACCCCAAGAATATAGTGCAGATTATATTTCTGTGCCTCTCTGATATGAGGGGCATTTGAGCTCAAGGCATCTTCAGTAATGATAAGGGGCAAATGAGGATGATCTTTCCTTAGTTTTTCAAAAAAACGCTTGGCGGCATTACGTTCACAGTCATTTTTATTTTGTCCATCCTGTTTGACTATGAATTCCGGCGGTAACGGAATCACTTCCTTGAAAGCAGGATGAACTATTGCCGCGCCTAACATCTGTAAGTGATAGGTAACTTCACCTGTCTTCGAATTTTCCTTTTTTAAACAACTTTCAGAGTGCAGTTTCTTCGAGGAAAAAAAACCCGTTCCATCCAAGCTCAATAGATAACATCCCTGAAAAAACACCATATCTTCGAAAATTTTGCCTCTCTGCAGTTGCCCAATAGGCCCTTTAAATGGTGCCCTAAGCTGCTCGGGGTCGACCGGGTCAAGAATCTCTCGCATCTGCGTATCACAAGGCACTTTCTCTATATTGTAAATAGTCCTTAAGTTCTGCTCGGTTCCCCTTCTTTCATCAAAAGCGAGCAATGATGGATCTTTGAGGGAAAACATGGCAAAACCCGACATCAAAGCGTCTGCCATAGAAATCTCAGAAACGCCTTGACGAAAATCCGATACATTCGAAAAATCGTCATGAAGGGCTTTGAATAGGGCATCTGCATTAAGATGCTTTCTGAGCTTGGATGATTCTGACATACACAATCCCTCCTTTGCGCCAATATCTTAAAGAAAGGAGGGTGTAATGCCCAGCTTAGCATAGCATGATTATCTGTAATTATTTGCAAATAAGGCTATTTTTCTACGATAATCTCTTTTTTCCATAGAATTTCTCGACATTGCTTGAATTGTAGTGCAAAAGTTCCTTAAGCTGAACCGTCAATTTATGGTCTATGACACGCGATGCGATGTTTGAGGAAATCAGGAACAGGGCTTGAAGGTTTCCCGGTTCCGCTTGCATTCAGAGGTGTTTCTCTTTATGATTGACTGCAATGTTAAATGGTTGGTAAGTCAAGACACTATCAAGAAAATAATAGAAGAATAGCTATGGCAAGAGAAAAAATCTACATAACATGGCAGAAAATAGCCTTTATTTGTGCCAAAAGTTTACGAAAATTAAATCTCTAAACACCTTGTTTTCAATGATTGACCATGCGAGCGGGAATTCCTGTCCCATGACCTGTATCCCTTACCGTCAGTCTTAAATAAGATCCGGGACTCAAGCCCTCAAATTGACTGACAGTCTCGGAATCAAGATTTAAGCCGTCAAGTTCAATCTCAAGCACCCCTCCTTTCTCACGCATGTCATAAGAGGCATTTGTGCAAAGATTTAATAAAACCTGATGAATCTGGGTCGGGTCAGCGA
>CAZQOH010000454.1:0-2317 GCA_964594355.1 uncultured Desulfobacterales bacterium | reverse complement strand
GTGTCTTCGTAGCTGAACAATTATGATTTTTTATCAACTTAGTTTGGAAAGTGATTCTCTAACTAGTTGGCCCACCGTGTATTCAACCAGTTCCATATCGAGAAAGATTTCTATTTTTGACTCGTCATTGATAAGTTCCTGGAGCAAAGGTTTTATGGATTCTTCATGATAGGAACTTATTGCCCATGCTGCAAATCCGCGATGATAAGCATCTTTTGATTTCAGAAAAGGAACAAGAAAAGGAACCGCATCCTTTACAAATTGGGATCTGGCATGGGCAAGTCTTCCAAGACCCCATAATACACCTCGTTGAAGAGGTTCGTGCTCCAGAAAATTCCCGTCGGGTCTGATATAAGAGACAAGCAGTTTTGAGTATTCCTCTGCGAGTTTATGACTTCGGGCCATGATTTCTCCCATGGCTTCAGGTGAGCCCCAGCCGATCCCTCCGGATTCGTCATTTAAATTCCACAAGAGACGCCGCATGATGACCCTTGCATATTCTATCTCGGTTTCTGCAAGGTTTGCCGCCACTACACCCATTGCTGTAATAGCCCGCCATTTAATTAACTCATTGCTGTTGTAAAAGAATGAAAACAGGGAATTTGCCACCTGTCTTTCCGGTAACTCGTATATGGCTTCCAGACTTTTCTCAAAGTTTCTACTGTTGAGAAGTTTTTGGATTCGTTTTTTAAATTTTCTACCTGTCACTTCATTCAGCTCACAACTCCAACATTAACCTTCTTCCCAATATATACAATCTACCGGACAGTTCTTTATAGCTTCTTCCACCTCGGTTTTGTGATAGTCCGGCAATTCGGCCACTTCCACAAATCCGGCATCGTTAACTTTAAAAAAAGACGGTGCTACTTCTTCACAAACACCACAAAGAATGCACTCACTAAGTTCAACTACCGGCATTTTCATATTTATGATTTATGATTGCCTTTCCGATTTTTCTACCGAGTTCAAAACAGGCGTCTTTGCCTTCTTTATCGGGTACATACTGAATTTTGATGCCTGGTTCTATGATATCGAATTTCATCGCTTCAAGTTCTTTATTGATCAACTTTACCGATTCACCACTCCATCCATATGATCCAAAGGCGGCACCGATCTTGTTTTTCGGTTTTAATCCTTTCATGTAGGTTAACATATCGGCAACCGTTGGAAACAGCTGATTGTTCAGAGTCGGAGAACCAACAATTATTGCCTTTGCATCTATAACTTCCGTCATAATGTCGCTTCGGTCCCACTTACGAAGATGCATAGGTTTTACTTCAACACCTTCTTCAGCAATCCCTTCGGCTATGCTCTCAGCCATGGCTTCAGTGCTGTGCCACATGGTATCGTAGATAACCAATGCTTTTTTTTCTGGCTCCTGTTTGCTCCACTTTACATATGCTTCAATTATTTTGCCGGGATCTTTTCTCCAGGTAATGCCGTGATCAGGACATATCATATCAAATTCCAGACCGAGTTTTGTAACAGTTTCCACCAGTTTCAGAACCTTCGTTGAGTAAAGAAGAAGAATATTTGCAAAATATTTCCTGGCATGGGGCATTATTGCGTCACCGATCTCATCGTCAAACTTTTCAGACCCTGCATAATGCTGACCGAATCCGTCACTGGAAAAGAGGATCTTATCTTCTTTCAAATAGGTAAACATACTGTCCGGCCAGTGGAGCATTCTGGTTTCCAAAAAAGTCAGGGTTCTCTTGCCCAGACTTAACTCCTCGCCATTTCCAACTGCATGATAATTCCATTTTTGAGGAAAATGACGGGAAAGGTTTTTCAGACCCATTTTTGAACAATACAAAGGCTTGTCTTCTCCGATCCTGTGCATAACCCTTGGCAATCCACCGGAATGATCCATTTCCGTATGGTTGCTGATAACGATGTCGATTTTTTTCGGATCGACTATTTGGGAAATATTGTCGAGCAATTGATCGGCAAATTCTTTTTTAACCGTATCAATCAGTACGATCTTTTCATCTATGATCAAAAAAGCATTATAAGTTGTCCCGGCATTAGTGGAATATCCATGAAAATCCCGAATATTCCAGTCAACAGCACCTACATTGTAAACTCCTTTTGCTATTTCAATCGGTTTCATATTTTCTCCTCTTATTCTTCTTTTTCAAATTCATCCTTTGAAGCACCGCAAACCGGGCATTCCCAATCATCCGGCACGTCTTCCCATTTTGTCCCTGGTTCAACGCCATTGTCGGGATCACCCTCTGCGGGATCGTAAACATAACCACAAACCGTGCAAACATATTTATCCATTTGTTACCTCCATAATAGTTATTTGTTATTA
>CAZQOH010000453.1:0-2318 GCA_964594355.1 uncultured Desulfobacterales bacterium | reverse complement strand
CTTTCCGGGTGCGTTCGACAGCCTCACTTAAGTGGCGACTGATTGATAGAAGCAGAGCAAACACATGTTCAGCCACGGCGATCTCAGCATAGGCCGGAACATTGCAAACCGTAATTCCGTTGGCCATGCAATACTCAAGGTCAATTTTATCGACGCCAGTGGATCGTGTTGTGATGAGCTTTATGTTTTTAAGTTTTTCCAGGGTGTCCGCATCCAGACGTGATAAATCAGTACAAATTACATCCACGTCAGAATGCTCACCGGCATTGGCAGATTTTAATGATTCTTCCAGGAGCTTAACATCATGATCACGTTTCATCCGGTCCCAGGCGGTTCGGGCCCAGGGCTCGGTTTCAAAAACCACGATTTTCATAATCACCTCTGTTATCTGACTTTTATTTTAAGCATAATACGCTAAATTAGGGGCTGGCCCGGCGTAAATCTGAATGCAACATATTCTATTAAACACTCAACTATGAACTAAAATAAAAATTGACTGCCCAACATCGAAGGAAGGTTAAGAATAATCAATATATGAGCATTTTAATTAGATAATGACTACCAATTAAATTGATGTGAATTTTTTATCAAGTATTTTTTGGGGGGAAGTAAAAAATAATCGGGGGAAAAATAATAACCTTTCACGGGTTCAGGGTTCAGAGATCAGAAATTGTAGATTTGCCTCACAAATCTGAACAGTACATAATAGTTCTGAATCATTCGCTTCGGAATCAAACCCGGATTTCGTTTGTTTTCTTCAGTCCCTGAATAAGTAAATATAAAATTTGATTGCCTTTAAGACACCACTTTGCAATAAGACCAAAATTTTGCTAAAAATCCTTGTCTAATATTATATTCCATGCTAATAAATATAATAATATTTTGAAAGGAGAAGTAATAAATTATGCAAATGAAAAAGATTGTAACAATAGCACTAACAATATTACTTGGAATCATATTACAAGTAATTTTTGTCTATGCAGATTGCCAAAATAAACCCAACAGAGTGGCAGTTGCGTTTGCCAAAGCATATTTTATGTTTGACCCTTCACTGTCGGAATTTATTTGTGAAGAACAAAAGTTTGTTGATGATGTTGATGTTGCTGAACGATATATAAATCTCGCCGAAAAAGAAGCAAAGGCCCAGGGTTTTAGTATAAATTTTTTAAAAAACAAACTTTACCATATAGAGACTCATACCAGATTTATCGGCGATAACGAAGCCCAGGTCGAATTAGCCGGCAAAAGAAGGGTTTCAATAAACCCGGTTTACACGTATGTCGCGAGAATATTTTTCATCGGTGAAACACATGAGGTTGATGAGACAATTGAACTGGTAAAAGAAGACGGCAAGTGGAAGGTCTGTGGAGGCCTTTTATAACTGTCTGATTATTTTTTAACTCCCTTGAAATATGGAAACTATATACGCTCGTATCCGAGAACGGGCACGAAAGATTGCCTCCCGTTTCCCTATCCCTGATTTTTATAAAGACTTTTCCAAAGCCAATGAATTTTCACTACAGTTTTTTGAAACAGACCCTCTCATCGTCGAATTACGGGTATTTATAGCAGAGCATCTGGAAGATAACTTTGGACATGGCTTTGAACACGCAAGTAAGGTGGCAAAAGATGCCGGAACATTAATATATATTGAGGGTAATCTTGTCGGATATTCTGATAATGTTATTACCCGGCGATTACTCATTGTCCAATGCGCCGGTCTTTTCCACGACACAAAACGGAAACAGAAAAATCACGCCCTTAAAAGCGCTCTCTTTTCCGAAGAGGTGCTTAAATCTTATTCCCTTTTACATGATGAAATAAAGGATATCAGCCACGCTATCCAGAACCATGAGGCTTTCAAAACCATTGTTGAATCAAACACCCCGAAAGATACCCTTACCTCCGACTGCCTCTACGATGCCGATAAATTTCGTTGGGGACCTGATAATTTTTATTATACAGTATGGGACATGGTATCATTTTATAAAACTCCCTTTTCAAAATTCATGCATCTTTACCCCAAAGGCATGGACACACTACATAAAATAAAAAATACATTCAGAACTAACACCGGGAAAAAATATGGACCCCAGTTTATCGAAATAGGAATTGCCATAGGCGAAGAACTATTTGATGTTATAAATAATGAATTTGCTCATCTATTAAAAGAGGATTAAAGATGGCGTTAAACCTGGATGTCGTCCTTTATGCCTTGGGTGTTGGTGCAGGCTTTTCTGATTATGAAAGTTAAACTTTGTGCCTTAGCCCAAGTTTACCATTTTTGGGGTAAAAATTGATAAAAATAGGTATATTTT
>CAZQOH010000452.1:0-2326 GCA_964594355.1 uncultured Desulfobacterales bacterium | reverse complement strand
CGTCCATGCCCCTCGCCCTTGCGGGTAGCCTAACGGCTGTCCAATTCCGCTATCCTGCGGAATTGCCTTGAACTTGAACAGAATTGAACATTTTTCAAAGGCCTCGTTTTTTGAATTCAGAAAGAAATTTGGCTTAATTGAGAATGTATTTGGTCGGATTAACCGGAATGCCGTTTAAATACACTTCATAATGTAGATGGGGGCCGGTACTACGTCCTGTATTGCCAATTAAGGCAATGGTATCACCTCTTTTGACTTCTTCACCGTCTTTTTTTAATGCTTTTTGAATATGAGCATATTTGGTAACAACTCCATGGCCATGGTCGATTACCATAAACTTGCCAAGAATTGTATTGGAACTTATAGATGTTACGGTTCCATCGGCCGGGGCCATAATCCGTGTTCCTTGGCGGTTTGCAATATCCAGCCCTTTATGAAATTCGCGCATGTCGGTATATGGTGACATTCGATAACCGAATTGTGATGTTACCCATCCCTTTGTGGGGCGGATGGTAGGTGTGGAGGACAAAATATCTCGTTGCTGTTCAAAATACATTAAAATAGATTCAAATCTTTTTAGTTGTTTTTTGGATGCAAGTTCAAGCTGCGGGGTCTGCTCATGTATTTCTCGAATCAGGCTGTTGTGTCTTTTCATGAGCGGAATTTGTGTATTGAGGTCTTCAGGAATTGAACCACCGACACCAAAGAAACTGTCCTGATCGGAAGTATTGTCAATGGCGGCAATAATTCGTATCTTTTTTTCAAAATTATTCAATTCAACCAGCCTTGATTTTAATGCATTGACCTCATCAGCGAATTTTTGAATATGCCTGCGGTGGCTGATTATCTCATCAAACTGATCGGCAATTTCTTCCTTATGCTCATGATTGTTAACAAGTTTTTTCTTAAGATTATAATAATCGGTGATGCCAAGAGAAAAAAAGATCAGGCAGACCCCAAGACAAAGGCCGATAAATTGAATAATAGTCTTTGAAAGGGCTACTTGTTTTATGGGGCCTGTATTACTTAAAACCAAAAGGGAAATATTCTTTTTCATCATAATTACCGTTAGACTCTAATCGAACTCAAAATTACAGTCGCACCTAACCTGTAAAATCGGTGTTAAGCTATTGTAAGGTTTTAAAAATTTAGATATTTGTTTACTTAATGCAAAAAGTATGCAAACTTAAAAAAAATATTGATAAAAATAAAAGATAAAAAGATATCAACCGTTTAGCTTGCAATTTCGAGCTGTCCCACTACAAAGTCAGTGACAAAAATTTGTCAGTTCTTTAAGTTTCGCACCCCTATACTTTAACAAAGCTATGCCTTAAAAAAATATTATCCAACCGTTCTACGCTGAAAAATCAGATTAAAGTTGGGGTGCTGGGCTTGAGTCAGCAAATAAAGAAGCCCCTGGAATACGTTTTCCAGGGGCATAAAATGGAGCTGAAAGGGCACCCGGAGTTGACCGAACCCCAGGGGTTGCACAAAGATAACGGTTGTGTCCTTGAGGCCCAGCCTTCAAGGACGGACGCTTACAATTTATATTGGTAGAAAGACGGAAAAGCTTTAGGGTAAAACATCCTTGATTTAAGAGGGTGAATTAAGATACAATTTACTGTAAATGAATGGAAAAGCTAAGTTAAAAAGGAAAAAGAAAGGGGCTGCCGGCATAGCTAACCCCTTGAAACCATTGGTACGCCTGGAGGGATTCGAACCCCCGACCTACGGATTAGAAGTCCGTTGCTCTATCCAACTGAGCTACAGGCGCAAAAATAGATGCGCTAAATAGCATATGTTTTACAGGATGTACACTATAAATGATATAATTGATACCCAGTATTAGCATGAATAAAACCAAAAAAAAACAAAAACGTCGTTCACCAAAGCCGGGCCGCGCCAAATCTGCTAAAAAAGTTAATGATGGTGTAAAGTCCAAAAGCTCCTCTTCTGATACGGCTCTTGTTAAATTCGATCCGCTTCAACGCTACCTGATGGAAATAAGCAAATACGAACTTATTACCCGGGAGCAGGAAAGAGAGCTTGGTAAAAGAGTCCGTGAAGAGGGTGATACCGAGGCGGCCTACATTCTGGTCACCGCCAATCTCAGGCTTGTAGTTAAAATTGCCCTTGAATTTCAACGAGTGTGGATGCAGAACCTTTTAGATTTGATTCAGGAAGGGAATATCGGGCTCATGCAAGCCGTAAAGAAATTTGATCCCTACAAAAACGTTAAGTTTTCATATTATGCTTCATTTTGGATTAAGGCCTATATCCTTAAATTTATTATGGACAACTGGCGTCTTGTTAAAATCGGAACGAC
>CAZQOH010000451.1:0-2326 GCA_964594355.1 uncultured Desulfobacterales bacterium | reverse complement strand
TTCCAGGAAGCTTTCAGGAGTTTTTTCCATGGGTGTTGTGACGATTTTTACACCTCTTTTCTCCAGGTGTCTCCAGGGATAAACATTGCTCGGATATTCGTTTTCCAGCAGAATGACTTCGTCTTGAGAAGAAAGATTCAACCCGTGAGATATAAAATTTATCCCTTCAGCCGTATTGTGTATAAGGCAAAGCTCATCCGTCGAGCAATTTAGAAGCTCGCTGAGAATTTTTTTTATGTTTTCTTTTATCTGTGGATAAGTAGCGACCTCGGTTAAAATCCCCTTTTTTGCATACCCCTCCATGAATCTTGTAAGCGCCTCGACTATGTATTTCCCCGCCGGAACCACACCACAGTTGTTGAGCCAGATCATTTCTTTGTTTACAGGATATGATTGATACACTGAATTCCAGTCCATAGTCCCTTATTTCTCCTCCTTATGATATAGAAGCCCATAACTGCTCAGGCATCTTGCCACAAAGACACCAAGACACCAAGATTATTGAAATTTATTGCTCTGCTTTTTTCTTGCAATGCATTCTTTTCTTTCCCTCTTCTCTTTGTGCTTTAGTGTCTTAGTGGCTGAATAGTTACAAAGCCTATGAAATGGCTTTATTTATCATCCAGACAACCAATTGACAAACTATTAATTTCGTAACATTATAGCAGTTTGAAAACAGGGATGGTTCCAAGGTAGTTAAATTTTCAACTATGTAAAACTTAGATAGTCTTACCCCAATTGAGTAAAACTTCAATTGCGTGTTATTTGTTATTGGTTATTAGTTTGCAGCTGGTTAAAACTTAGAATTATATCTAATCACTGGTGGAAATATAAGTTGCGGTCATTATCTTTATCAATTAACGAATAACTTATTACAAATAACTATCGAGCGAGTATTTTCGCTCGATTAGGGTCTTAAATACCAGGAATTCTATATGGACGGATGGTTTTATTTTAAGATCTTCTGGGCAACACTTTCACTGATAATTTTAGGAATTACTTCCATTATCTTATGGAGAATGAGAGGAATTCTAAGCTGGAAGAGATCTTTAAAAGCAGAATTAGAAGAGCTTAAAAAAAGCGTTGAGAATGTAAAATCACCCCGAAAAGAAGGCATTCGCATTGTTGAAAGTCGATGCATGGAGATATTTCATTCTTTTTCACCGGAAATCGGCGAGATTAGTGATATTTCCCGGTACTTTATTTCAATTGCCGCCTGCTATCATCCACAGTCTGACCACCCGGAGCTTCGGATTACCATCAGCCATTTTCTTGGGAGTCTTGAAAAGTCTTTGGGCCGGTTTGACCAAATTTTGCAACGACGTGGTTTTAAGAAACTCCAATCCATCAATATTCGCAACATCAAAAGTGCTCACCGATGGTATCAAAAGACTTCAGAATCATTTTTCTATAAATACTACTTTCGTTACCAAAAAATGATCCAACGATTTTCTCAGCTCCGTCTTTTTTTATTACCAGACCCTTTCATCTGGTTGGCCTATCTTTCTTACCGCCTAACTCTCCTGGTTTTCATTAAATACCTGATGGTAGATCTATATCTCTTCTTTGGAAAGCTGGCTTTGGAGGCATATGATAATGAAAGAACTCTTTTCCATGTAGAAGGAGGAGAAGAAGAGTTGGAAAGGACCCTAACAGAGCTGGAATCTTTGGAAGATCAGGAAGAACCCTATATGGACCCTCAAATTAAGGAGATTCGAAATCGTCTTATAGGATTCCCCTCCATGATGACTTCCAATCCTACTTTCATTGAATGGAAAAACGCTGTCCATGAAGCAGCCGGTTATATATCGAAAAAGTATTTCCCGGAATCGGATTCACCTTTAGAAGAAGCCGCCCTTGGCCCTCTGCTTGAGAATGCCCGATCATGGATCGCCACGTTTGGAAAGGGAAAAGAATTCCCTGTCCTTCGCCGTTTCTACCAAACGCGTTTAGATACCTTGTATCGAGTAAAAAGTCTCTCAGATATCATCCTTCCGAAACCCATACGCATTTTTGCCGATAAGGCTCTAAAGACTTATGCCTGGCTTAAATGGCCCATGAAGGTCTATCGCTCAGCCAAAAAAGGTTCTCCCTGGAAAATTGCCATTGAGGTGGGATGGACAGTGAGTAAAAAGGCAAGCCTCGTTTATATTTACGGAAAAACATTTGATAAGGCCTGCAAAGAACTTGAACGTGTTTACTATCAGTCTCGGGAATTGATAAATGCTAAAAAGGCTGGAATATTTTAGCTGTTTGAAAACAAGGCCGCTTGAAAGAATGTATGCAGCGTCTGAGCTTCCGAGCTAATCAATTTGGGGACATTTGA
>CAZQOH010000450.1:0-2340 GCA_964594355.1 uncultured Desulfobacterales bacterium | reverse complement strand
GTAATCATACATAAAGTTGTGCAGGATCAGGAATTGGGATATTAACGCTGATTCAACTAAAAGAAGCTAAATAACAGATTAGGCACAAATTTAAATATCACTGTTATATTGTCCCTTGACAGCGATAAATAAAAGTTGTATGTATTGATACAATTACATGATCATATATATACAATAACTTGTATAAATAAATACAATTTATGGACTACCGGCTGAATAAACAGACATTATTAGAGGTGTTCGGACAATGGAATGGATTTTTTAGACGCAAGATCCATCTTATTGCCTGCGGTGGAACAGCACTAACCTTGATGGATATTAAACCATCTACCAAGGATGCTGATTTTATGGTTCCCGTTGAGCCGGAGTACAGGTATTTAATCAAGATGTTAAAGGACTTGGGTTATCGACAAAAAACAGGATCAGGTTGGCAAAAAAAGGGGGATCTGTTTATATTTGACCTGTTTGTGGGAAAACGTATCCATACGACGGAATTGCTGGAATCTCCCCTGGAAGCGGGCAACCATACGCCGTTTAAAGAATTTTCTCATCTTTATATCGGTATCTTAAACCCATATGATTTGATCGCCAGCAAACTTTTTCGTGGAACAGGCGTTGATTTTGAAGATTGTCTGATGCTGGTAAAAACGCGTAAGGACAGCATCGATATCAAACGGGTTGAACAGCATTTTAAGGAGTTGGCAAGTTACGATATTGCTGAAAAACGCATCACGGCACATATAGAGCATTTTTTATATCTCCTTCGAAAAGAGAGGCTCCATGGTTGATAAAAAATTATTAGTCAACTTAAATCGGCTTGGTTTTCAACTAATGGAAGCAAGGGCAGATGTTGATGCTAATAAAACCCTTGTGGAGGTCGTTAAAAGTAAAGACACACGATTGTGGGAGGGGTTTCCTGTTTTGCTGGCCAACGCTGCCCGGGACTATAATTTTGATTATGATCAAGTACAGCAATTATTAACAAAAAAGGGGCGAGAAGATTTTCAAACTTTGCTGTTATTGTCGCTGGCATTATATCAACATTACCATCTGTCATTTACCTGGACGAATCAGTTAAAGAAAACTTTTTCACATCAAGACCTTGCTCGCCTGAAAGAATTGAGAAAATTACTGTATCATGGTAATGAGGTTCCCGTCGGTAACAGACGTTTTGATCCTTCCAGGCTAAAGCAAACGTTTAATAATTATTTTGAACAGGATGTTGAAAAAACAAGGCAACTGAAGGAAAAGCATGAGGAGTTGTCTCTTGAATATGCCTTGTCCCAATTATTTTCGCCAAAGCAAAAGGAATTGTTCCAAAAGAAATTAAAAGGGGAATTGTTAACTAAAACCGAAAAAGAGTATTTTTCCCGAACCGTTAGGAAGAAGGTACATGCCCTCGCCAATCCGGAACTCCACCGCCTTGCACAGAAGTTGATGGGGTATTGAAATCCAGTTTTTTGAATACTTCTAAAGCAAAAATTACGATTGCAGAATCAAATCCTCAAAGTGCCGCACAGTGCATTGTTTTTGATTTTGGTTTGAAATCTTTAGCGAGTTGCACAAAATAATGTGCATCGTGCATGGTAAAATGTGCAGACCTTGACATTGGACATTTTAGGTTTGTGGGGTTTTGATTTGAGGATATTTTTTTTGTATGGCCAGAGATTTTTTCTCTGGTTTTTTTTTGCTTTTTAAGAGTCATGCTGTTTTCCCAGAATTTGACATCCGGTACTAAATTTGGTAATATTGTGATTACATTTTGAAATCTTGAATAAAATGGGTCTGTGCGCAATCATCGATTTAGACACCCATTAAAAGGCCCCTGTCAAGAAAAAACACCTCTCCATGGCAAGCAATCTTCAATCAGAAGGTTTCGACTATGGGTTTTTATGGTTATTAACAAATAGCTGGATGGATGAATATGTTTGAACTGCCAGATTACGATGTTACTGTGTGGATTCATTATTCCAAGTTTGGTGAAAAACTTGAAGAGGAAATCTTATCTATTTCAGATATCACGCCGTATGAAAGTACAGAGTATGGTGGATATAAAGATATGCATTGGGGTTTTAAAACTTGGGATGAAGCAATAAATTTCACAGAGAATCTAAAAGAATTAACCAATAACCCAAACTTTATATTCCTGAAAGCAAGCAATCGTAATGACCCTGATGCTTCAATTATTTGTAAAGATGAAAGACCTATGAAGAAACCAAGTCCGAAAAATGATTGATTTCGCTTCGAAAGCTGCTATAAATTTGTTATGAAACCGAGTGAACGTTCAGGCAAGAAAGTGCGCATTTTTAACCGCTCCGAAAACAACTACAAAGGGAGAAT
>CAZQOH010000449.1:0-2354 GCA_964594355.1 uncultured Desulfobacterales bacterium | reverse complement strand
AACATATTGGTAGAGCAGAAAGCGCCCTATATGACTTATCCAGTCTTTTTGACTATGTCAAAATAAAAGAATGGGAAAAAGACAAGGATGCAATTATTGAGGATACAGAAAATTTTACAAAGCGGTTATTAGACGATGTGGGCATATCTGTTATCGATACCCCAGAAATTGACCTCGGCTCTCTGATTCACATGTCCATAAACAAGATAAGACCTTTTGAGGAGGGGAATGAGAAAGGTTTTAGAGACTCTATAAATCTTTTCACGATAATAGAATTTGCGAAAAATCATCAAAACGGATCTCACATCCTATTGGCTGAGGACAAAGTGTATCAACATAAAGACATTCAATCGCTTGCAGAAAAAAATGGAATAGATCTTATCATTACCACAACATTGGCTGAGGCTATTGATAGCTTGGAGTTCTTCATAAAAGATATAGAAAAAAGAACTATCGAGATATCAAAGCTCACATTGAAAATTTTTCTATTGGAGAAGCAAGATAAGATCCATGAATTTATTAAGTTAAATGGTGTATTCACATCAAGTTTTTTAAACAGTGAGTATCAATTTGGATTCTCCCCAAATATTCTAGGAATTGAGGATTCTAGAGTTGTAGGTGTGGAATCTGCGACAAAAGGTACTCTTCCATCCGGAAAAAACAATGGTGAGGTGAAAATTTCTTTTAACGCTAAAGTGGAATTTGATGTGAGAATTAGTGTTTATGAACCTGAATCAAGACCTAAACCAAAATATAGACATGGTGAAGTGAGGAGTGGAGGGTTATTAGAGCATTTGGCAGGTTTTCCACAGACTGAGTCTTATGTGCCCAAAAAACCTGTTAGGACAGTCACAAAGAATGTTCCTATAGAAGGGTCAGCAATACTTACGAGAACTTCATCACCGTTTCGTGAAGAATACACAGATCTGAAATTATATAAAATCAACCTACACATGGATTGACAGTCCAACAAGAATTTTCGATAGTGTTAAGACAGATTTAGATTGAACTAAACTAATCAATATCGGTTGACTTATCAATACAAGAGGGCGTTATTATTTTATGAGGAGCAGTATGTTAATAGTTATTGGAGTAATATGTGCTGCAATAGCGGCTTTTCTTATACCATATGGGTTTTATCTCAAATCTAAAGAAGAATCGAAAAAAAGAGATGAGGCAAATTATGCTGGATTTATTCAAGTAGTAAAAAAGGAGATAGCTAATGTAACTAATGTTAACCAGCCACCAGAAATTAGCAAATTGAAATCAATTTCAGATAAATATGGATTATCAGTCAAGGCGTTTCTCGACCGATTGGAAAAAGGTTCCATGCTCGACCGAGGTCTAAGAGCCTTTATACAAAAGCAATATGACGAAGCTATCCACTTATTTAGAGAAAACGCACGGATTAATGAGATTGAATCCGCTCAAAGTTGGTTTTATTTAAGTAGGGCGTTGTATTTTAAGGGAGAACATCAGAAAGCTGCTGATGGCTTTCGGAGAGTAACGGAGCTTGATCCTAAAAATGCTGAAGCATGGTGGCATTGGGGATATCAGTTGAGCGTACTCGGAGATCATGAAGATGCCGCAAATAAATATGAAGAAGCGGTAAAAAATAACCCAGGAATGGCTAAAGCCTGGAACAATTGGGGTGCAGAGCTTTATTTCCTTGGTAGGTATGAAGAAGCAAATGAAAAATACGCTAAAGCCGTAAAAATAGATCCTAATTTAAAAGAAGGATGGGCCAATCTCGGAAAGGCTCTTAGAAAGCTTGGCAGGCATAAGGAAGCTATAAAAAAATATGAGCATGCTTTGGAGCTCAAACCCAATAATCCACAGGTATTGGATGATTTAGGTAAGAGTTTGATGGATCTTGGCCGTTTTGCGGAAGCCAAAAAGAAATTCAAGCAGGCAACAGAGTCTATGCCTGATTTCGATAATGCATGGTACAACTGGGGTATTCTCTTAAATCGACTTGGGGAATACGAAGATGCGATCCAAAAATATCAGAAAGCTGTGAAGATTAATCCTGAATATGCTGAAGCTTTCTTTAATATGGGAAATAGCCTGTATAAAATAGGGAAACTTGATGAAGCTGGGAAGATGTATGAGAAGGCAGTCAAGCTAAAACCTGGTTATTCTGAGGCCTGGAATAATTGGGCTATACTATTAGTTTCCCAAGAAAATCCTGAAGAGGCGCTTAAAAAGCATGAAGAAGCTGTTAAGTATAATTCGAGTATCGCCAATCATTGGGCCAACTGGGGGAATACTCTGGCAATACTGGGTAGACATGAAGAGGCTGAAGGTTCTCAAAATAGTGGACACACCGAAGAGCAAAATTATACAAAGAAACA
>CAZQOH010000448.1:0-2354 GCA_964594355.1 uncultured Desulfobacterales bacterium | reverse complement strand
GAATCGGCTCACCTTTTTTGAATATTCTGTTCCCGGGAGTTGCATGGGGTAGGGCACTGTTCGAGCCTGATGCTACAATAGTCGGAAAGGATAAAGTATCAGCTCCCGCTTCCCGCATACCTTTTTCCATGGCCCATGCTGCTTCTTTTTCTTTCATGCCGTATGTAACGGATTCTGAAAAATCTTTGAAAACAGATTCAGCTATTGAAAGTGCCTTCTTGATTTCATCGATTTCCGTTGATTCTTTTATCATTCGGATATTTTCCACAATGTTTTCTGTTTCTACAAGCTTAAGTTGCAGTTTTTCAGAATCGATTTTTTCAGAAATTTTTCTAAACTGTATATACGACATGCGGTTACTTTCGAAACCGATTCTTTTTATTTTGAGCATTTTCATTATATTTGGAAACTCTTCAATCAAGCCTTTTTTATAACAATATATTTCATAGTCTTGTGCTTCATTTCTAGCTTGTAATTCAAAGCGTGAATCAGTGGCAAGAATAAGCTCTGTATCAGTTATAAAAAGGGCTCCTGCTGATTCGTCAAAATTGCCGTCTCCACCGGTAAAACCACTCAAATAACGGCGATTCTCCTCAGTAAGAATCATTAAAGCATTAAGGTTTTTTTTATAAAGAGACTCTTTTAAACGAACCAGCCTCTTTTCTATTCTTGTTTCCAATCTAACCTCCTAGTGCCCCGTCTCATAAATTCTGTATTCCAAATTGGCAAAATAAAATGTCGTAAAAATGGTTATATTTAATCCACTTATCAGAGACGGGGAAATCCGAAATTCGAATATCGAAATTCTAAACAAATTCGAATGACATAAATTCAAATTCTCAAAACACTTTAAAATGAAGGTGCTTAGCCGCATTTGTTTTGAATTTGGAACATTCTGATTTTGATATTGTTTCGGATTTTCACGATGTTTGCTCCATTTTCGTTAGTATGTCAAATTGCCAGAACTGAGCACAGAACTTTTGAGACATCGCACTAGAGCATAAAAAACGCCCGCCTGTTTCCGCAGACAACTGCGGAAGCTTCGCCCAAGGTCCAAAGGACGCAAAGATAAATGATATTTTCAATTCATATATCATAAAGGATCGTTTATGCAAGTTTTAGGCAGAATTTAGTTACTAAAGAATAAAACTCAGACCTCCTAAATTTTGACAGTTTTTGGGGTAATATTTTGGACAAAAGGTTCCTTTTCTAACGCAAGAGTCGGGTTAAAGGGTTCATGGTTCAAAGGTTCAGAGGTTGATGCCCTCATTGTATTAACCTAATGGAATCAATGGTAATGGGAAAAAACGCGAAGCGATTAACCCTGAACTGGGAACTCTGAACCTTATAACCACCCAAACCGAATGCACATAATAAAGTGCGCCTATGCCTATTTGTATGTGCATTAATATCTTATTTCCCTGAGTAATACCACTCTATCCCGATCCGTCCACACCAAAAAACAGTTCTAAAATGATATATTTATATGCATTATGTAACCGTCGTATTTGACCATCTATCAAGGGTTAGCAGATACTTTGAGAAAATATGACTCGTTTCCTTAATCTCTTTTTTCAAATAAAAAAAGATTCTGGCATGCCAGTTGCAAAATAATAGAGAAACCATGAAATAAAAAGGCTTTTTCTGGTTGTGTGAATCATTATTAACTAGTGTCTGAATGAAAAGTGCAAGGTTTATAGGGTTTTCGTTCAAACACTAACTAAATGTAAAGGAGGAAGAAAATGAAACAATTAAAGAAAATTTTTGTACTATGCACAGCCATGACAGTTGTCATGGTAATGGCCGGAGCAGTATGGGCTGAAGATTCAGGGAAGATCAATATCAACACGGCACTAGTGGATGAACTTGTTCAACTTAAGAAAATAGGGCAAAAATATGCTGAAAGAATAGTTCAGTATAGGGAAACGAATGGTCCCTTTAAAAATCCCGAAGACATTATACAAGTGCCTGGCATTGGACACAAGATATATGAAATGAATAAGGATCGGATTGCCGTGGAGCAATCTAAAGATAAAAAAAGCTAATACCCCAATTGAGTAAAAAACCAATTGGGAGTTATTCGTTATTTGTTATTGGTTAATCGTTTAAAAAGAATAAAATCCGTTTTTATATTTCATCAATCATGGATTTATAAAATGAGACGATCATCAAATTCTAATAACGAATAACAATTAACAATTAACGCCTAATTGAGCATTATTCTGGCTCAATTAGGGTAATAGTAATATCACGCCTGAGTGCTCAACCACCTGCCGGGCAGATGATTGAGTACTCAGCGGATATCACTGCTGTCCCAACGTTAACTTTTCAATTAGATCTAACATATTGAAAAA
>CAZQOH010000447.1:0-2365 GCA_964594355.1 uncultured Desulfobacterales bacterium | reverse complement strand
CTATCAAAAATTATTGGATTCTGTCAAACTTAGAGATCTGCAGGAAGAAGGATCAGGGGGGTCTGAAATGGACGTAGATGGGCCTATGGGCTATTATAACGCTCTCAGATCAACGATCTCTTATAGGGACAACCCGAACCATTCGGAAAAATGGCCTGCGAATTAACTTCCCTCAACAGCTTCTAATTTAGCCTTCTTTTCTGATTCAGCCTTTTCAACGTGAGCTTCAAAGGTTTCTGCAAGTCTGTTGACAGATTTACGTTTAACATCAGGCAGTAGGTGGGCATATCTTTCAGTCATCTCTATTGATTTATGACCTAAGAGTTCTTTAATCTCATAGAGGGATGTTCCTTGGATAGCAAGCCAGCTTGCGAAGGTATGCCTGAGATTATGAAAGGAGAATTTTTTCCTTTTGTCTGTAACACCTTCGTTGAACTTCAGATCTTTCACTACTTCATAAAATGTTCGTGAAATATGTGCTTGCCTTTTCCCTTTTGTATCCGGAAATATCAAGGTATTCATATCTGTTGGCCCTGTCTCTTGAAGGGATAGAAGCATCTGCTTGACATTTTTGGTCATATAAACCTGACGACTATCTCGACTCTTAGGATCTATGATATGTATAATTTCATTGTCAAAATCTATATCTGACCATTTGAGACCTGCAATATCCCCAAACCTGAGACCACAGAAAACAGCTAATATTGATTGATTATGAACCTGACCTGACTTCTTTTTAAGGGCTTCAAGCAGCAAATCAGCTTCCGCATGTGTCAGGAACCTTAATCTTTTATTGTCCACCTTTGGAAACTTTACTCCCTTAGTCGGTATCTCGCCTTCATACAATCTCCAATCTATTGCTTTTCTGTAAATAGCCCTTACCAAAGCTAAAACTTGATGTATTGTTGCCTCAGACAAGTCTTTTGCTTTTAAGTCTCTTTTAAGTCTCTCCAACATCAACGGAGAAATGTCTTTGAGGCTAACTTCACTTAAGTATAATAAATGATTATTATAACGGCTTTCGTCTGATTTATAGCTTTTCTTATTATCTTTAGCCCACTTTAGATACTCATCAGCGGCTTTTCCGAAAGTTATTCGAGCCTTCTTTTCTCGTTCTCTCTGCTCATCTTCAGCTTTCCTTTTCTCATCTTCAATCTGCCGTTTTTCAGCAAGGGATTGAGGACTTTTACCCTTTTTAATGTTTTGAACTATCTCAGCACGTAATCGATTTGCTTTTTGGGCATTCATTCCATCTGAAGACCATCCTAAGCCTTCTTCTTTGGACTTCCCTCCCCTCTTATATCTGATAGAAAAATTTCGATCCTTTTTACCTCTATATAACCGTTTCGGGTGTTTGTAATACCTAACACCGGGGTAGTTAGCTTTGATCCATTTTACAGCCATATTAATAGCTCTCCCTATAGATGATTAAACTAAAGAAGCAGCACCCTCTCCCACTCCTCTCCCACCTTTTTGAGGTTATTAAGGGATGTCTTAGGAAATGTCAAGCTATTTTTTCTAATAATTTCAGCATATGATGATTTGGAGGGAAACTATGGGAAGGTAACAAAAAGTGTTCCTAATCCATGTGCCGCAGGTTCGATCCCTGCCGGGGGCACCATCCATAACAAAAAGGGGCGATCCAGATGGATCGCCCCTACAAAGGTTCTGAAGATAGGTTAACAATCTAACAAAGCCCTTGCCTAAAGACTTCCCTAAATGCCGTTATTTTCACCGGTGCTCATCTCACCAAATATTGTATTTGAAGATGCCCGGTAGATTAGATGCACGCACACCCGAGAAGCAAGATCTTAATGACCCTTAGAAAACATTAAGGCATGTAAAGGAGAAATCAATTAGGGAAACAATGTATAAATGGGATAAAATAGCAGTATTTTATTATGAGGGTTTGAATACAGCTATCAATTGGCAGGTAAAATCAGGGATTAAACGCCTCTTCCATGACTTCAGAAAGAAGTTTCAGATTCAGGGGCTTTAGAAAATAACCGTCAAATCCGGCATCGAGGCAGCCGTTTAATTCGAATTTGCTAGCATGACCGGTAATAGCAAAAATAAGTGCATCAGGTTCATCTTTACGGATTTCACGACACAGATCAAGACCATCTATACCCGGTAGCAGCAAATCTAAAATCATCACTTTGAATTTTTCAGTTTTTAGAATTTCAAGCGCTGCTTCGGCTGTTTCAGCCGTATAAACGGCATAACCTTGATTTTCAAACGACTGCTTTAACAAATTAAGTATTGGTATTTCATCATCAACAATGAATATCTTTTTCTGGTTCATTATACTCTCAGAAAGAAATAAAGTTGTGGATACCAGCTAAGAAAACCGAAAAAAGATTTC
>CAZQOH010000446.1:0-2368 GCA_964594355.1 uncultured Desulfobacterales bacterium | reverse complement strand
GGTTATGAAGAGGCAGCCGCCCAGGGAATATGGGCCGGAATCAATGCAGCATGCAGTATTCAAGAAAGACCGCCCTTTGTTCTGGATAGATCTCAGGCTTATATGGGTGTTATGTTAGATGATCTTGTTACAAGGGGTACACGTGAACCATATCGTATGTTTACATCAAGGGCAGAGTACAGGTTAATGCTGCGAGAGGATAATGCTGATCTAAGGTTGATGGAAACCGGGCATGAGCTCGGTCTTATCAATACTGAAACATTAAAGGATGTAAAAGATCGAAAAAAGAAAATTGAGAAAGAGATAAAAAGAATAAAAGGAACCGTGATAAAACCTTCAAAAGTAGCAAATGATTATTTGAAAAGCCGTGGAACAAACCCTGTTAATACCGGGATAAGTCTTGATCTACTTTTAAAAAGAGCTGAATTGGATTATCGGGTTGTAGAAGAGTTGGGTAAAAGTCCTGAGAGCATCAGCAGAAAAATTGCAAGACAGGTTGAGATTGAAATAAAATACGAAGGCTATATTAAAAGACAGCTAAAGGAAATCGAGAAGTTTAAAAACTTAGAGAAAATGAAAATACCGGAAGTTTTTGATTTTTCTATGGTACATGGACTTTCAAATGAATTGAAAGAAAAACTTTCAAATAGAAGACCAAGTTCCCTTGGACAAGCGTCTCGTGTCGATGGGATCACACCAGCCGCCCTTTCCGTGATCATGATTGCCATTAAAGCTTCTTCATTTCAAAATCCACGACCGAATGATTCCTGATGAATTCAACTTTTTGCGAAACCTTCATACTTGACACATTAAGACTTTAAACTTATTATAATTACTGATAATATTGATTAACCAAAAGTTTATGAAATTAATGTCATAGTAAAATATTGTTTTTAACTTTTTGCGAGAGCAAGAATTGTAGATACTGGAGAATTATAAAGTGCCTGAAACAGATTATTATAAAACACTTGGTATAAGTAAAAATACTTCTGATGAGGAGATAAAAAAGGCATATCGAAAACTTGCCATGAAGTATCATCCCGATCATACTAAAGGCGATAAAACCGCAGAAACAAAATTTAAAGAAATCAGCGAAGCTTATGCTGTTTTAAGCGATAAGAAAAAGCGCAAACAATATGATACATTCGGATCTGCCGGATTCCATCAGCGGTATTCCCAGGAAGATATCTTTAGAGGATTTGATTTTTCTGATATACTTAAAGAGTTTGGATTTGGAGGGACAAATTTCTTTACAAACAGAGGAGGTGGAAGAAGTTACTCTTTCGGTTCCAAGAGTCCTTTTGGAACCCATGCAAGAGGCCGGCAAGCACAAATCAAAGGATCGGACATTGTATACGAACTCCCCTTAACTTTAAAAGAAGTGTTAACGGGAACTAGCAAGAATGTGACCTTTAAGCATAAGGGCCGTACTGAAAATTTAACGGTAAAGATACCAAAGGGTATGATTACAAGTAAGAAATTACGGCTTACGGGAAAAGGTGAACCAAGCCCTTATGAGGGCCCAGCCGGGGATCTTTACATCCAATCTAAAGTAATTGATGATCCAATATATAGTGTTCAAGGACATGATCTCTATATCAATAGGGAGATAAAATTGAGTGATACAATTCTTGGAACGAGATTATCCATTCCGGCTCTTGACAATAAAGAATTAAGCCTGAAGATTCCTCCTGGTACAAAGCATAAGACCAAGATGCGTCTTTCTAATCGCGGTCTTCCTCATATGAAGGGCAAAGGGAAGGGTGATCTTTATGTTCTTATCCATGTCAATATCCCTAAACATCTCACTATCGAACAAAAAAAATTGATCAAAAAGCTGGCTGAGGCGGGAATGTAACAAATAAAAAAACACAATAAAGTAAAATTATTGACAAAAGAATTCATTCAATATACATAAAATATAATTTAAGTTTTTGATTATGCCTGAACTTGTTCCCGTATTGAAAAAAGATGATATAAAGAAAATGGTGGCTTCCGTTGCTCATCGAATTTCTTCTGACTATAAAGATCGTGAACTTATTCTTATTGGGGTTTTAAAGGGTGCATTTGTCTTTCTATCTGATTTAGCGAGGCGTCTTACTATTCCGGTAAAGATTGATTTCGTCAATGCATCCAGCTACGGTTCCGACACAACTTCTTCAGGAGAAATCCATTTGAGCAAGGAGATAGATATCGATGTAAAAGATAAAGATGTTCTGATTGTTGAAGACATAGTCGACACAGGTTTAACTTTAACCTATCTTATTGATTATCTAAAGTCGCTAGGCCCAAGGTCTGTAAAGGTATGTGCCTTAATTGACAAGCATGAACGCCGTAAAACAAAATGCAATCTTGATTACTCATGCCA
>CAZQOH010000445.1:0-2376 GCA_964594355.1 uncultured Desulfobacterales bacterium | reverse complement strand
AGAAAAGAAGAAGGAGAAGATAGGAAAGGTGGAAGAACGGGCAAAGGAATGAGGAAATAAAAAAGAAAAATTGGAAAGGGAAAATACGGAATGAAGTGCGCCTTGAAGAGCGAATGAATATCACACAGAAACACATATAACCCTGTTAAATTTGTTTCGTCCCGGCGATATAGCAAGTAAATGCGTTTCACATTTACAACCAAATATTATTTTTACTCGCAGTGTTCTGGCTCAATGTAAAGAATCAAAGCAATTGATTTCTTTATAAGCTGGATTTTGTGAAAGGAGATGTTGCCGGTTTTTTCGATAAATCTTTTATGGCTGATTGCCCTGATCTGGAAGCAGTCCACAGCCGATTTTTTCTTCAGTCCGTTATCTGAATCAGGTTCCAAAGTGACAAAAAACGGGTTCTCATCCCAATTTGGGTTCCACGCAGTAACCGGGACAACTATAGCGAGCTTAAGATACCTGTCATGGCCACCATTGACTACTATTACCGGTCGTTTTTTTTGTATTTCATCTCCGATAGTTGGGTCAAGATTTACCCAGTAGATTTCACCGGTTTTCAAAATCTTCACCTTCTATAGATTCAAAAACATTATCGTAATCAGTTTTTCCGATCATCTCCATAGCTGCAACCCTTTTAAATTCCTTGAGCAGTTTTCGATCTTTTTCTATTTTTATATTGACAGCCTCACGTATATATTCGCTCAGGCTTTTGTAATGTAGGATTTTATGTGCATGTTTGATAAAATCGTATTTTTTTTTATCAAGCTGTATTTTTGTTGGAATAAGCATATTTCCTCCTTCTTGTTTAATTTAATATAGTGTTAACATAAATGTCAAGGGTAAAAATTAAGGTATATTTTCTGGGTATAAAATTTGGGTTATTATATTATGCACAGTATTCGTGCCTGCCCCGTAGGTCCGGAAGATCGTACGGGGTGGTTAACCCGCCTATAGCCGTGGCGGGTAAAAATTTTCGCCTGCCCCTCCGGGGCGTAGGCCCCACGGGCCGGAGGCTTGAACTTGAACCCCGGTTAAATATAAAAACAGATTTAACGGGGCGTCAAAATTGAACATTTTTCAAAGGTCTCGGAACGGTAGTGAGTAGAAGAGACAAATCGTGGTCGGACTTTTCATGGAACAGTGAGGGAAAAAGAGGAATTCGGATGGAAATTTGAAAATACAAGACTTTATCCGGGCGATACAATTCTTGTGCCGGAGAAAATAATCAGACCACGCTATATGAGAGACATAAGGGATATCACTCAGATTCTTTATCAAATAGCCGTCACTGCAGGAATCACCATGACCCAAATATTTCAAGAAGTTTAGATCTCGTTTTCTACCTTTCTTGGATGGCATAACCATAAATCATCTTTTTAGACAGGATTAACTTGATTTAAAAAATTATTTTTAAAAATCCTGCTTATCAGTAAGTTGAATCCTGCAATTGATTGTTTTATATTATTCTTGTTCAAAAACAAAGAACAATAATACGGAAATGGAAATTAGCAAACTTATAAATTCTTTTAAGGAATACTTGTTAAGTAGCGAATTAGAAAGCAATATTGCCAAAATTATTCTATTCGGCAGCTATGCCAAAGGGAGTGCCACTTCTGATTCAGATATAGATATCTTGATTTTTGCGACTGATGGAATTGAAGTGGAAAAAGCGATTATGGATAAAACATATGATTTTATGATTGAAAATAATGCTCCTTTGGAAATATTAATTTCAGGTATTGACGAGCTTTTTCTATATAAAGATTACTTTACTTATAATATAACCCATTATGGACTGGAGATATATTCCATGGAAAAAGATGAAATCAAAGCAGCAATGTCAAAAGATCTGAAAAATCTGGCAGAAGAATATTTTGAATCAGCGAAGGAAGTTTTTGCATTAAATCGAATACGTTTGGCTGTGGACGCTGCATATAATGCTGCTGAACTGGCTGCCAAAGCCCTTATTCTCTTTAAGCAGGATGATTTACCGGGAAGTCATGGGGGCATAGTCAGTCTATTTGGACAGTTATATGTTAAGACAGGTGAATTGGAAAAAGTGATTGGCCGGAGTTTGAACACAGCTCTAATGGTGAGAAACAGTGCCAGATACAAACCTGATGCCTTGCTTGCAAAGGAGGATGCAAGGAATGTTCTGGATTTGGCTGAAAGATTAATAAAAATTGCTTCGGAGAAAATCATAATTGACAAGTGATAAAATCAAAAACCCTTTGCGTCCTGGTCTAAAAAAACCAATAGATTCTCTGAAAATTCTACCGAACACACTGTCGAAAATTTACCTTGCTATTTAAAAGGCACTGCCTTATAAAACTCCTTTTTATCTTGCATTCAATATATACATGATAT
>CAZQOH010000444.1:0-2413 GCA_964594355.1 uncultured Desulfobacterales bacterium | reverse complement strand
GATTGTCCTCACCTCCTTTGGATTTGTCCTGAATGATGAGTAAGTATAAAAATTATAAAAACTTGAATTCTAATCTTTCTCAATCAAATTGCATAACAACCCTAATCGGGTTGCCAACATTATTTTTAACGATTTCTATACCTTTATTAACATTTTCAAGAGTTAATGTTGTTGAAACCGAATGAGAAAGATCTATCTTCCTGGTTCTTACCAATTCTATCAGCTTCGGCATTTCATCTTTTCGATTGGTTATACTCGATGCAATCTTTATTTCCTTAAAGAGAAATTCTTTTCTATAATCATCGAAATTAAAAATGACTTTCTCCCAGGGGGCTCCCATCAGGATCACCATTCCTGCTTTTCTTACACTTAAAATCGCTTGATTTATGGTTTTGTTTAAACCAACTGCCTCGATGGAAACTGCTGCGCCTCGGCCACCGGTTAACTCACGGATTTTTTCAACTGGATCCTCTTTTAGTGCATTAATAACTGTGGCAGCTCCGGCCTTTTTGGCCAGTTCAAGTTTTTTTTCCGCCGTATCTATCATAAATGCCCGGGCATCATCAAAGGTCATGGCTGCAAGCATAGCATGATAACCTATTGCACCCCCTCCATAGACTACAACGGTATCTCCTTTTTGTATGTCCGCGATTCTAACGCCGTGATAAGCAGAAGCTAATGGACTTGTTATGACAGTGGCCTGGTCAAAGGGAATCTCTTCAGGAAGCGGATACATGTTTTCTTCCGGTAATTTATAGTATTCTGCATACGCTCCCTGGGTGCCTGAATCTGTTCCAATGATTTTGTGGTTCTCGCATAACTGCTCCAGATCCCTTTTACAGTAATAACATTCCCCGCAGGTCACTATTGCATTACCTAATATCCTGTCCCCCGGCTTGAACTTTTTCACATTTTTTCCTACCTCTGCCACAATCCCCGCCGCTTCATGGCCCATGACATGCGGCAATTCAAGAGGTCTTTCACCTTTAATGGAATAGATATCCGAGATACAAATCGCAGTGGCTTTTACTTTCATTAAAACTTCGTTCTCGTTCACCTGAGGCTTTGGAATATTTTTAACAACAAGTGGCTTTCCTAATTCTCTAAAAACCGCGGCTTTCATACATGCCCTCCAGTAACAAAATCTGAGAAAATTTCATGATCATCAAAAACTTATCCAATACAGATGACAGATATCGTCAAAAAATAACAACTTAACCACACAACAACTTAACTACTTAACGAGGTCCGGATGAATCATTTTTAATAACTGCAGGATGTCAGAATCCGATTATAACCCTTGTATATAGGCCTTCTTTATTCAATTTTAGACCTTCGTTCACTTCTTCTATAGGTATGACCTTAATCCGGCACGGCGAGAAATCGATGAGGCCTTTTTTTACCATATTTATCATCATAGGAAATTCCTGTCGCACATAACCCCAGGAATTGATAATCGTAGCCTCTTTTTCACAAATTTCATGGAAAAAGCCTAATTCATCTTTGAAATCCATAATCACATGATAAAAGGGAACACCTAAGATACAAGTTCTTCCTCCGGCTCTTGTGCTTTCAATTGCTTGCAATATAGCTTCATGTTTACCAACCACCTCGAATCCAGCATCAACTCCCTTTCCTCCTGTGAGTTCCTTTATCCGTTTTACAGGATCTTCTTTTTTTGAGTTGATCAAGTAATCCACACCAAAGGTCGCTGCAGCTTTCAAACTCTTCTCACTTCTAACAACACCGATAATTAAAGAGGCCCCGAATGACTTAAGAACCAGCGCAAGCAATTTTCCAATAGCTCCCACGCCATAAATGCACGCTGTTTCAGATGCCTTAAAATCAACCCGTCTGGCGCCATGAAAAGCGCTCGCTAAATTACTTGTAATAAGAACGCCATCAGAATAGGAGACCTCATCAGGTAATTTATAGAGATTCCTCTCTGGTATAACGCCATACTCTGCGTAAACGCCCTGGACACCCGGCGATATACCAATCAACTTGCGATTCTCACAAAGATTGTCCCTGGCGGAACTGCAATTTTTACACATACCACAACTCACAAGTGGATTCATCAATACACGGTCTCCCTTGATAAAATTGGAATCCTCACTTCCTGTCTCCTCGACAATTCCAACGCCTTCATGCCCCATAATAAAAGGCAATTCACCGACCGGCCTTGCTCCACTCGCGATTCTGACATCCGTTACACAAATACCACACTGTTTGACTCTCATTAAGACATCCCTCGGACCAAATTCAGGAATGGGAACATCTTTCTCGATAACCAGGGGAGATTTTAATTCTCTTAAAACGGCTGCTTTCATTGTGTCAACTCCTCTCGTAAATACTAATTTCAGGGCTCCTGACCCGGCGTAAATCTGAATGCAACATATTCTATTAAACACTG
>CAZQOH010000443.1:0-2429 GCA_964594355.1 uncultured Desulfobacterales bacterium | reverse complement strand
TGACGGCGTGGCCAAAGTCTTATACGAATCTAAAGATGGAAAGGCAACCAAAACTTTTGATGCGCTGGATTGGCTCGCCCAGCTGGTATCCCACATCCCCACTAAAGGCGAACAGATGGTTCGCTATTACGGTTTCTACTCAAATAAATCGCGTGGGTTACGTAAAAAAACCGGAATCGATGATGCGGTGCCGGCGTTAATTGAATCTGAGGTTTCATCCAAAGAATTCCGCAAAAACTGGGCGCGTTTAATTCAGAAAATATATGACGTTGACCCATTATTGTGCCCTAAGTGTTTGGGATCTATGCGTATTATCGCATTCATCGAGGAAGAACAGCTTGTGAAAAAGATCCTCAAACACTTGAACTTATGGGATGTCAGGCGCAAACCGCCTGCGCGCGCTCATGGCCCGCCAACTGAAGCCTTTATCATCTATGATGAATCCTCATCGCCCGGCGCGGATGATTACATAGTGCCTGAACGAAAACCCTGGTTTTTTCTCAGCGCGAGGCCTGAAACCGGAGTGCGATAACTTCTTTAGTAAAGTAAATTGAGGGGAAAAATAAAAATGCATCACTTATCTAATTTCTTATGATAATATATAGTGGGGAAAAAACACTTCTCCGTCAGAGTACTAATTTTAATTTTTTCTGAACTCTATTCAGAAAGTGACGGCTATTTTGGCCCTTTGCTTATTTCTCTTTCGCTCTTCTTCCTTTAGCTGCCTTTGCTGAATTATATGACCGATAATTTGAATGTTTCTAGCTAATATACCAAGACCAACATATCTCTTGAAACCATCGATACCATGATCAGGACATCGATCGAGACCATGGTTTTCCAAAGCACTGATCGACGATTCCACGGCAGCATGTTTACGGCGTGCCCGCTTGAATTCTTCCGAATTCTCAATCTCCTTGTTTATCGCGGACAGCTTTCCTTTACGAGGAAGGATCACCTTGTCAAGCAACTTCCCAAGTTCTTCCTGGTTACTTGGACTATGGAAGCCTTTGTCAAAACTACAACTACTCAGATTGGGAAAACGGTTCTTGGTTTCACGTACCATCGGAACAGCCACTTTATCATCTGTTTCCTGCTGCATGACGAGATGATACAGGATGAGACCAAATTGATCTTTGAGAATGCAGACATTCAGACCTAGTTCAATAGGCTTTCCAAATTTTCCCTTGCTAATCCACTCTGTATGTTCTTTAAAAATTGAAAACACTTTCTCATGATGTGGAATCGTTTCCCCCTCAACAACTCGTCTTTGAATTTGATCAATCTGACGCTCAGCATGACCAATGAGCTTATCGATTTCTTTGATTTTCAATTCTATAACAATATTGGCGGTCGAAATCGAGGCAAGGGTTTCTTTGGCTTTCTCTATTAGTGCATGTGCAAGGGAAAGATAAGCCAGATGAATATTGATGATGAGTCGTTCACGTTCTTGTTTCTTTTTATCATCCTTTGAATCAAAATGTTTCATCCGTTGAGCTTGAAGAAATAGTTTTTTAACTTTTTTCAAATTATCTTTGCCTTGACGCCAATCAGTTATCCCCAATTCACCACACAGCCGCATGATCAAAATGATAGTTCTGCGTAAAGCATCCCAAAGCAGGTTGATGTCGGTAGGAAAATGAACATTGGTTTCTACAACATATGAATCACAGCTTGCATTGATTTTTTCATCAGATTTTAGTCCTATAACCTTATGGCCGTGTTCAACTACAATTGTGTTAATCTTGTCGTAAACCTCGCGGGTAAACAGTCTGAGGTTATCCTTTAATGTCTGGAGGGGATAACGGCTATCAAAATCAAATTTGCTATGGCCCAGCATCTCACGCAATTTTGTGTGGTTATCAGCTATATTTTGTAATTTGTCATAATCCCATCCGCAACATAAACGAACGGTCCCTAAGACAAGTATTTTCCAAAGGTGCATCCCTTCTCTACCATTGTTTGGATCAACATTAATAGGAACAAGTTCCATCAAAACATGAGAAATTTTCTCTCTAACTTCTTTATCATTGTAAATGCTCTGAAGGCCGATAAGTAGTTTTGGGATTTCATCTCGAGAGTTTAAATCAAATTGAATTTTCGAGATTGAAACTTCTCCAAATTTCATCTGTTCTTCGATAACTTTACGCATACTTTTTACTCCGAGTTTTTACTACCATTGGGTTAAATTGTTAATTATTGTAAATTTGCTAGTTTCCGTCTCATTTCAACAATATCAACCCATTGATACCATATTGAGAAGTATTAGTAAACCTAAAAATACAATAAAATAAAATTATTATAGTAAAAACTCATGATCATAATATAACCTAACTGACCGTAATTTTAAGGCAATATAACTATTCGGCCAAGCACTATTTAAGCATCTTAACAATGCCGAAGTAAAATATCCCGGAACAGAAATGCAA
>CAZQOH010000442.1:0-2431 GCA_964594355.1 uncultured Desulfobacterales bacterium | reverse complement strand
GAAATCGTAAAAAGTATCTAATTCCGAAAAAATAATAGGAAGGTTATGGCTATCAAAAACATGGACAGGATTCTCTTTTTCCATGTGTACCATAAATGGAAAAGGAAGATCAGGCGTTCCGTTCACATAGAACATGCCAAGGCTGCCATAGATATTAGAATCAGAGAAATTTTCGCAAGCCTCTTTTGCGCCATGTGCAACAATGATTTTGTGCACCACCATTTTTTTGTGATCAATGTCAAACGGAAAAGGAATCGTTAAATCATTATTCAAAAAAAATTTTCGCCCGCTTCGAATATACTTAAATGTTGCTCGAAATTTAAGCCATTTAGCGTAAGCCCTTTAAAATAAAGGGTCACAGTCGCCAAACACTTTGGAGAGCCGACTGTAACTCGGTTTTATAGCGTTCGGCTCCATCAAATTGAGTAAGGAGTTGGATCACTCGACTTTTTTCTTTACTCTCAACAATCTTTCTTATCCATCGCTGTTTTCCTTCCAGGGATTTGAGATGCTCAGGCACTTCGATGGACTTGGAATTCAACAAAATGTACACACAATAAACCCAGTGGACGTGCGCCTTTACCGAAGAGAACCATTTTGTCGCAACGTCTTCAAAACCCAAAAACATCTTGACTTGCTTGTGGAAGATTTCGATAGCCCACCTCATGCGATATCCAATGATGATCTGTCGGGCTTTGGTGTTCAAATCACTGCAAGCCAAGTACTTTTTTCGACCGCCGGGTCTTTTTACAAATTGCGAACAAATCAATTGGACGTTGCCCACATGGCGCAGGTAGCCTTTGATTTGTCTGATGCGAAATTCCATTCGCTTTTTTTTAGATCGATTCGTCAAGATACGAATCGTCTGCCACTTGACACTGCGGTGATCTTTAAAAAACTGAGCCACTTGAGACCATCCTTTGAATTTTGGCGTGCTCAGGTAATGTCTTGAGGATTTAACGCTCCGAGTTTTGTTTAAAGAAATGATAAAATGCCATTTTTTTTAATGATCGCATTTTCGATTTTACGGTCGTCATAGCCACTGTCTGCCAAAACCACAACGTGTTTGGGGGCATGAGGCCCTATGTAATCTTTCAGATTTAAATTATAAATATATTCAACAACTAAGGCGTTTTCAGTTTGATATTTCACGTGGTGTTTCCGGCAATAGCTTTTGGTATAAAATGGTATCGGCGGCAACGGTATGAGCTTATCATTGATTATCAAAACGATATTGGTCCATTGGTGCCCGATTTGAAACCCGTTGCCATGATTGAAGCGCTTGACGTTTTCAGCATGAAGACTGCTGCGATGTTGGATGGTACTGTCGATTAAAATGGCAACTTTCCATGGTAGCTGATTTTTTGCTAGATAATTGATCACCGCTGAGAATTGCTTGGCCTGTTTTTTCGATAATTCATGCAAATTATAAATCGCAATATCAAAATGATTTTTTAAAAACCGGCTAAATTGGCTGGTTCCGATCCCGGAGAATCTTGTAGCGGCTGTAAGCGAATGCTTGCGAACCGACATCATTAAAAAAAACAGGTACCATAGACATACAACTTTTAAACGTTTATTGACGGTAATTTGACTGAGCATTCGGCTTTTCAGTATGGTAAAATTCATCATCGCCTCCGTGTTGTTAGGATTGCAAACCTGTTGAGACGATGTTAACGTATTCGAATCTATCCCAAATGTCCAGAACTTTCTGAAAATATATGAAATTTTTAATATTGCCAGCAGAGTCAAGGTTTAGTATGGGTTAGTTTAGGCCTCCTTGTGATCCAAAACAGACGTTGACGACCGAGTCAGCGTTCAGAGATCTAAGCGTGGATACGCTGCAGGGAGGTCTTTCTAAACACATGTTTTGCAGGCTTTCACAAGCACTAATTCCTGTAAAACCTCACCGTTGGTAACTTCAATTGATGATTCTTCTTTTTTAGAGCAATATTTAAGTATAAGTGTTTCTTTTAACGTCACCTGCCATACCCTACGACACAGCATGGCTTCTCATCTTAACGACAAAGATGTTGATATTCTTGTCATCCAGAGTATTCTCGGGCATTCTTCAACGCGCAGTACTGAACCTTATATCCATCCTTCTTTAGACAGAATCAGAAAGGCTATGGAAAAACTGCCGGGTGTTAAATTTGTCAAAGAACTGATACGTAAAGGAGAATTAAATTTGCGCTTTCAAAAACCGTTCAGACCTAAACGAGAGTAAATCGTTATCTTTTACTTTTACTGATAATCTCTTTTTGATCAGCGTTTAAAATAACGCAAAGGGAGAAGTGTTTTAAAATTACCTTTTACTACTTCTATTAATAATTTTTTTATTGAAATTTTCGCTTTGCTAATGCAAACTGTTAAATCATAACTTCATCTCGTCATGTTTTATCAGAAAACGCCATTCTAATTGCGCCTAACT
>CAZQOH010000441.1:0-2435 GCA_964594355.1 uncultured Desulfobacterales bacterium | reverse complement strand
AGGGAAGCAGCGGAAAACAAGACATCAGTATCCTCGGAGATCAGAATCAGTGCAAAATCAACGGCTTCACAGGCATTCTTAACCAGCGCCTCAAATTTAGCTTTATCGCCGGATTCAAAGGAAAGCGCCAATAAATTTATTTTAAGCTTTTGCCCGATCCTTTCAAAATCAAGCTCTTTTATATTCTTTATCTTTTCTTCAATATCCGATTCACTTTCCTTGTCAGATATCAAAATGGCGATGCCCGTCTCATGAAAAAAAGTCTTTTCGTGTCGAAACATGACCTCTTCTTCGCCAATAGCCAGGGCATTCGCGCCACTCCCTATGGTTACAAGCTTTATCGGGGGAGCCAGTGCGGCATCCAGCTCTGCCTTGACTTCCACAGAGAGGTGGGGGCAGTCATCGAGTGTAACGCCCCCTGTAGCCAATTTCATTGCAAAGGCAAAGCAGGTTGCAAGACCGCAATCTTTGCAATTAGTCTTGGGTAACTTTTTCATAATTTCCGCCCCTTTAAGAGCCATAATGAACCTCCTATTTTCCGAAAGTATTTTTAATAATCATTTAAGAAATCATCTCTTTAATCAATTTGCACGTGTCCGGATGCCTTAATATAAGGAGATTAGCCCCCGCCAAAAGAAAGGTGAGACCGGTGATTGCCTCCCAAAGGATACCCTGCTCTTTACTTTCTCTGGCTTCTTTGGTTCTCCAGCAATCCCCTCCGAAATCAGCAAGCATAGGCATCTGCATCATTTTGTCTTTATCGATAAGAGCAAACTGCTTAATCTCTTCCATGATGGAAAAGGTATATTCGAATCCGTAACCCAAAGCCGAAGACGTAGGATCAATAATTATCCTTTCAGGAGGGAAAAACTTACAAAGCCCGATGTTTAATTCCTTTGTCAAATTGGCATCCATCGAAGCCTGGGCAACTATTGAATGGTCATATTCTAAAGCGGCTTTGCCGATTTTCACATAATTTCCCTTTGCCACAGGGCCTAGAGTTATATTTTTTCCCGCGCAAGCCCTGGCCACTTCCGTTAGAACCTCGGCGTCCTTATCGTCCATTTCCGTACCCCATATAATAAAAGGAACGTCTACGGCATTCACTACTTTTTTAGCAATCTCGGCGGCTTCCTTTGCCGGTGCGTCATTGCCCATCGGATCGGTGCTCAAGAGACGAAGACAAAGCATTTTCATCCCAAAAACCTCCACGCATTTTTTTGCCCAATCCACCGGATCGGAAACCACATCTTTAACAGGCTCCAATGCCCATGGCGACCAATTTACAGGTGGTGTATCGAGAATTTCCAAAGCAAATCCCGGAGGATTAGGAAGAGACCCCTCAAAAGAATGGAACGGAAACGTATTTTCTCCACCTATCTTTACGGCCTTTTCCCCCTGCCCCAAAACAGTCTCCCTGATGTTCACAGAAATTTTTTCCAAGGGTGGTTCATACTTCATGATAAATGCCTCCTTTTAGACTTCTAACCAGGAATGGGAATACAAACTCTTTCCCATAAGGACATGAGTCGTCTTTACATATTCCACCTCTTGCTGAGAGAGGGAAGAAATATCTATATCATCTTCATCCATGGCTCTATGTATAAGTTTGATGACTTCCGGCCTTTTCCCTTTCATCAGAGCAATGAGTTCCTTATCAAAACCGCTCACGATGGCTGAATCCTGGCCATATCTTTCAATAATTACCAGGAATATGCGATTGAGCAGGCTTTTCAGTTCAGCAGGGGCGCCATATGATAAATTAGATACGCCGCATGTGGATTTTGTCCCTGGCGCCAGATCCGGAAGCATTTGAATAAACTCCAAATATGACGTTACCTGGCGTTGATCAACCCCTATCGGCAGCATTACAGGGTCAACCCATATATCTTCATTGGGAATTTCCAGTTCATTTGCCACCTCAATCGATTCCAATATACTGACTGCCCTTTCATCTGCATCAGAGGGCAACCCCGCGTCATTTATTACGGATAGCACCACACCGGACGAATATTTACCTGCCAGGGGCAGCAAGGTTTCCCTGCTTTCGGTAGCGCCAGATGCGGAATTAAGCAAGGCTTTTTTCTTACAGAACTTAAGTCCCGCTTCCATGGCAACCGGGTTGGTGGTATCCAGAGACAATGGAAGGTCTGAAACCTCCTGAACGGTGTTAATGACCCATTCCATTGTTCCTTCCGGATCTTTTTTCACAGGCCCCACATTCAGGTCCAGATAGTCCATGCCATTTTCCGTTTGTGCCACTACACATTCACGTATCAGCTCGGGCTCCCGATTTTTTATGACCTGAGATATCTTTCCAGACATAACGTTTAAGTCTTCACCAATGAGAATCATAATAAATCTCCTCCTTTTTGTTATTAGTCATGTTTCGCACCCCAAATTAGGGATTTGAGGGCATAATTATCTGCAATTAC
>CAZQOH010000440.1:0-2444 GCA_964594355.1 uncultured Desulfobacterales bacterium | reverse complement strand
AGTTTGTAGTGGTTTAGAAATGGTCTATTTCTATTTTGCTATAAATTAGGTATTACGTTCCCTAGTTTTTAAGCCAAAACTCCTTGTAGTGCCTCTTTAATTTGAGTTTGCCTATCTTCTCTACGAGGTGGATTTATATCTTGGAGGGTTTTTTTAATTTTCTTCAAAAGTACCGCAAAGTTTACCGCTTTAACTTTGTTTTTAGCAAAGTTCAGAATCCTAAATCCTGTGGGTAGATTTGTAAATAATCCAAGCTCAATAATAAGAATATCATCAACCTCTTGGCAATATGAGGGCTCAGCTGTCTTGAATGTTACATAATACACATCGTCTTCTTCGTTATAAACTTCAGAAAAAGGAATATTCATTTTTGCTATTTGTTTTTTCATTTTTTACCTCCATCTCACAGTTTATATTCTTTACCTGGTTTGGGTTTGCGCGTAGGATAAACTGTACAAATTCTCTTTGTATTCTCATCAATAATTACAGCCCAGAACCTTACATGTGAATTTATTTCCTTGTCTCCCAATTTGAACGTTTCAAATTCCTTATAATAAACAAGCTGGTCCTTGTGGTTACGAGAACATCTAACATGATCTGGATTAATCAGGGCTGTAGATACTTTTTCTGCATTATCTCGATAATAAAATCTCTCGGGTTCTTGGCAAATCTCCTCCCATTTTATCTTTGACAAAGAAACAACCCCATGATGTTTAGTTGGAAGCTCTATTATCTCCTGCGTGCTAAAATCAAAATTGGACAACTAACTATCCTCCTAATCAGGATATAAACAAATATAAAGCTTGAAAGCTGAGGCTGTTAATTATAGCCTATAACAAAAAAATATACAACAATAATCTTTGCATGCTATAAAGATTTTTTATGATTTTATTTCCATTAATTCGTCAATAGAAACTTCCAAAATAACTGCTATTTTTTTCAATGTTTTTATTGTGGGGTTGTTATTTGCTCCAGATTCGATTTTTACAAGCGTGGTGTGTGTTACATCAGCGAGTTTTGCTAGTTTGTCTTGGGAAAGACCTTTCTTCCCTCTAAATTTCTTGATGTTTTTTGATAACATAGATTGTCCTTGACATATTGCAATATATTGCTATAATTATATTGTTACAATATATTCCTTTCAATGTATTGTTATTTTAACGCCGTCAAGGTCAAAAATCAAGGGAAATTAATGAATCCATATTTTGACTTCTATGAGCGACATTTGGTGGCCGGGATGGTCCTAGCGTTTATCATGGTAATAATCCGTCTAATTATGGAGGTGTTAAAATGAAGTGTGCTGTTTATACGCGTGTATCGACGGATAATCAGGCAGAGGTGGAATTTAATTCATGTGAGGCGCAGGAGGCAAAGATCAGGTCCTTTATCTCCAGCCAGGAGGATATGGATATCTTTAAGGTCTATACTGATGCCGGATATACAGGAGGTAATCTCAAAAGACCCGCAATGGAAGAAATGCTTGAGGATATACAACAGAATAAAATAGACACGATTATCTCATACAAAATAGACAGGCTAACAAGATCGCCTAAGGATTTCTACCAGCTTATAGAGGTTTTCGAAAAATACGAGGTAGGATTTATTTCCGTAACAGAGCGCTTTGACACGAGCACACCATCCGGCAGGCTGCTTCGCAATATCATGCTTACCTTTGCACAGTTTGAAAGAGAGTTATCAAGTGAACGTACCAAAGACAAAATGATACAACGCGCTCAAAAAGGTATGTGGAATGGCGGGAATGTGCCTTTTGGGTACAAAACAAGGAATAAAAAGCTGCTTGTTGATGAAGTCCAGGCAGAAATCGTAAAAGATATCTACAAGTCTTACCTCTCCTCTGGTTCTTTGTCTGGTGTCTACAACGAATTGAAAAGTAATCATGCGAAGGATTTTATTTTTTCAAAGTCTGCTATCTCAACTATACTAAGGAATATAATCTATACAGGCAAAATGCAGTGGGGCAGTAAAATCTACGACGGGGGACATGAAGCGATTATTACTGAATATACCTATAACATGGCCCAGGAGTTGCACAAAGTCAAAGTGCGAAAGATGCGACTGTACAAAGGATATCTCTTTGCCGGTATCGTCAAGTGCAAGGAGTGCAATTCTTACATGACGCCAAGCCATACGAACAAAAGAAAGCACGACAAGTTAAGACGATACTACTATTATCGCTGTACAAAGACATTTAAGGAAACATGGAGCAGCTGTGGGACAAGGCATGTTAGCGCTGCAAGGCTTGAAAACTACGTACTGCAGAACCTGGAAAGGATATCACAGGATAGACCATATATTGACAGCTTGATAGCACAACCGCGACAGTTCGAGTCCTCTACGGACGGGCATACAGGACTCGGAATATCAGAGGCATGCTCCGAAAAAGCCAAAATGTCGCCAAAACAGTTCGAACTATCACTAAAAAA
>CAZQOH010000439.1:0-2454 GCA_964594355.1 uncultured Desulfobacterales bacterium | reverse complement strand
CAACTAATACATGTTAGATGAAAAGCTACGAATGATAACAAAAGGAGTAAAACTAAATGAACATCGTAGAAGTACTGGAATCATTTGGAAAAAGATTCAGCATCCCTGCTATTGATTCAAATGCGGTCATTCAAGAAGTAAACGTTCCAAAAAGCGCTAAAATACTAGATGTTGGAACCGGAATGGGTATTATGGCCATAACCCTTGCATTAAATGGATACAACGTCTTGACTGGAGAACCAAGCGAAGACGATTCCATTTATGCGAAACAAGACTGGTTAGAAAATGCAAAAAGAGCAAAAGTCGATCACTTAATAAAATACAAGTCCTTTGACGCCAAAAACATTCCATTCGATGACGGCTCATTCGATGCAATATTCTCTTTAGGTACATTTCATCACATCGAAGAAGCTGATAGACCGAAAGTCATCAAAGAATTCATTCGTGCAACAAAGCAAAAGTCCATCATCTGTTTTCTCGAGCCAAATCAGAAAACAATAGACATGATTCGAGAAACCGATGAATTTCACCCAGATACGGCAGATCCGAGCAAGTACATCCAAGGTTTAAACCTTATTTCAAAGAGAATTAATGGTATTCATTTTGATGCCTTTGTATATGAAAAGCCTTGATTGTTAGTAATGAATTACTCATCTAACAAGGTTAATTCAGCCGACGCAAAAAGCCGCTCGGCTGATTAACAGCGTTATACGCAGGGGCTAAAAGAACTATAAATCAGATGCGCTATCCTGTGTACAAGATTGCAAAACATACTCAAGGGAGAAGTTATTATGAGCATGGAAACTTTTCAGAAAATAAGGGAAATGGGGAAAGAGTTAAAGGAGAAAAGAAGAAATGAAGAAATAGATTATAATTATATGACCGCTCCCTGTGGATTGCCATGCTTCGAATGTTATCTTTATTTGGCACAATTTGACCAAGAAATGGCTGAAACGATCGCAGGTGTCTTTAATGTTTCACCTGATGATATCAAATGTAAGGGATGTAGGGGCGAAGATGGAGAATGTGCACATCATACCATGGAATGTAGGGTTTATAAATGTATTGAAAACACTGACATGAACACTTGTGCCGAATGCAACGATTTTCCCTGTGAATATTTTCATCCCTATAGAGACCAAGCAGAAAAATGGCACAATACTAAAGTGTATAATCTTTGCCGCATAAAAAAACTCGGACTTGAAAAATGGGCAAAAGATGAGGCCGGTGATATTCTTGACAAATATTTCTATGGTACTTGGACTTTATAACTAATGCTGTTGATCATGGCTATAAGCAATATAGAAAAAATCTGTATGGTATAACCTGAACCGTATAACAACGGCATTAAGAACGACGGCAAAAAGCCGCCGCGCCTTATGCCGAGCGTTAGGAAAAGAAAGCGAAATGAATACAATTACTATTACAGACGAGGTAGTAGAAATTGAAGTGGAAGGTTTGGACAAGCTTTGGTCATTCAAGGGTAAGCTGACAATTCCCCGCAGTTCAATCAACAAGATATACATTCGACCCAAGGAACTTAAACCGCCCTGGCTGAGAGCTCCCGGGACATATTTACCCAAATTGATAGCCGCAGGCACCTACCACGGTTCAGGTCGGAAAGAATTTTGGAACACGCATTTTCGTGAAGATTGCGTGGTATTCGATCTTAATGACTTCGACTATACCCGTGTAGTGGTTGATGTTAACGAAGCAAAAGAACTTATCGATAAATTGAAAATCTAACATCCGCCTGGAGCAGACGGCAGGAAAATCGCGGTTTAACGTAAAAGTCTGTAGAAGTCCGGCCCAAAATAGTGCCGCTGCTCAGGCGGGGAGTTGTGCGTTAGAGGAGAAAATCTGTGACAGCGATTCGTCGAATTGCACTTGCGGTTATCTTAGTTCAAATCTGCTTTGTGTTCCTTGCTGCGGCCGATGATCAAAAGGCATGTTTCTATCTGGATAAAAAGAAGGTCCAGAACACGATTATGCCGGTAGTTTTCGTCAGAGTCGGCACCTTAGGCAAAAAGGACTCTATCCTCCTGGATAAGAACGGACTTTTTCAAGGAGACGAACGGTTATGTCAGTGGTCCCTAAATGGTGGAAGTGGCACAAAAGAACAATTCTCACTTGATGGTAATTTTGCAGTTCCCATTCTCGATACAACCTGCGAAGCTCCCTTTAGTCACGAGTATACAGGCGTGGGATTTGGCGACTGGTATTTAATCCTGTGTGGGATGATTTCAGGTGAAAAACTTTATGTAAGCTATGGAGAAGATGAGCATTACGTTTCAGTGGAATCATTGATTCAATGGACAAGATATACGCCTGGGGAGTTTCCAGTTAAAGGAGATAAAGGCCATTAAAGGTGCCACCGCACAACCACGGCTTTCAGCGGACGCCTAACAGCGCGCGCTGAAGCCGACGTTATCTTATAGAATAAAATGATTTCAA
>CAZQOH010000438.1:0-2470 GCA_964594355.1 uncultured Desulfobacterales bacterium | reverse complement strand
CTTTATAAAACCATGTAAAAGTTATAGCTGCCTTACATCATAACCTAACCGCCACGTCCCATCAGTATTGACTTCGAACAAAAATCTATCATCTAAAAGTAGGAATCATGGTCGTTTGGAGAGATTAAATCGTTTTATAACGTGTGAACCTCCTGGGGAGTACATTGTTATATGATAGGAAGGAAACTCCTGGATACGGGGCTTCTGGTAGCTCCAGAAGAAATAAATTGGAATGATATAAAAAGTAAGTGTAGTGATAGATGACAAAAATCATAGTAAATTCGAGTGGAGCAAGATGAGCATATTTGACAACAGGGTTCATGTTTGATAATATTACGGTTATCTAAATCTTCAATGATTGAAGTATATGGCGAGTAGGGCTAAAATTACCGATTAAAGAAAAATTCTGTAAAAGCCATGATATATTGGGATATACAGAATTAATTCTGTATAGTAATTCGGCGGCGACGAAATGACCGCTGGACGCAACGAAAAGGAGAAAATGGAAAATCTTGCTCAAACACGCCGTTGATGGGCGGGTATCGGGAGTGTTGGCCTTTTAGTTGGTGAACAAAAATTATTAACTTTAAATTTTGAAAGGAGAATTAAAAATGGCACATGGGAAATTTGAATTTAATGGTAATGGCTTAAGCTGTTTATGGTTATTCATTTGGACAACAGTATTATCAATTTTAACGTTAGGACTTTCTTTCCCATGGACAGTATCTGCAATCATGCGATGGGTTGCCAAGTACACCACCATTGATGGAAAACAGCTTTGTTTTAAAGGTTCAGGATTAGGTTTTTTTAATAATTGGCTATTAATATTGATATTAACCATAATCACGATTGGAATTTATACTCCATGGGGCATATGTAGATTTTACAAATGGATGATAAACAATACTTATTATGCAGATGAAGGAGATATCGAAGAATAAAAAAATGGCACATCCATGAGCTGGAGTGAGATCGGATAAAGCCGACCGATTTATTTGGCAGACAGTGTTTAATCGATAGCTTTTTGCCTCTATCATAGTCTTTCGGTAATTGTCGTTAGTTACTCTCATCTCTCGTAGCTTTGTGTTGTGCCGCTAATAACCGAAAAAATGGACTGATTTATTTAATTCCTCGCCATCAATGAATCAAACGGCAAAAGCGCCGAACCTTTTGATTGAGGCAACCAAGCACTGGCCCAAAACCTTTAGAATGTTCTGTTTATAGGTCATATCTTTCTTAAGACAGAAAGGAGGGTAAAGATGAGAACTAACATATCTATGGCATTGATTATCGCAGTAGCCATTTTCTTGGGGGGTTGTGCTGCACCTCCAAAAGAAGTGCTCATAGAAAAACCAGCAAAGGTAAAGGATGACTTGGACCTTAAGCTAACCGATTTGACCAACCAAATTATTAATAGTCTAACTGAAACAAAAAGATCAAGAATAGCTGTAATCGACTTTTCTGACTTAAGGGGGAATATCTCAGAATTTGGTAAATATCTCTCTGAAGAATTGATTACACGTCTTTTTATGACCCGCCGATTTGAGGTAGCAGAAAGGCAAATGCTTAATAAGATCATAAAAGAACATAGACTAAGTTATACGCATTTTTTTGATGAAGAATCTGTAAAGGAAATTGGGAAACTATTAGGAGTTGATGCTATTGCTTCAGGTTCGGTAACCGATTTAGGTAGGAGTGTTAAAGTCAATGCTCGCCTCATCGCTACCGAGACAGGATCGATATTTGCAGTTGCTTCTGTAGAGATTATAAAGGATGAGACAGTGAAAAATTTGCTTGGAAGGGTGGCTGTCACTGCTTTATCTGAACCGAAAAAACCTGAGCAAAAAAAAAGACTAGAGTCAAAAATGACTCTAGTCTTAACTAGGTCGAGGAATTCAGATAAAGGTGAAGGAATCTTGATTGCACCGGGTCATAATAAACAAAGATACACAGTATTTTATATAGACACGAGAAGTTTTATAGATGGTGGTACTCTTATCTTTGAAATTACCTTGGGGCATGGAGAAAGCAACGCATCATTTGACTTGTTCCCGGAAGGAATTCGAATACCAACCAAAGGTTACCCTAAAGGATCTCTTGCCCATCAATATGATGTAAGTAAGGGTAGTATGGTGAATATGAGTTATAACTTTTCACGTGGTCAAATATTTCAATTTGGTGCTACTGGTAATTGGTTCAGTCGGGAAGGTTCCCGAAATACTTACCATTTCCGTGTTTGGGTAATCGAATAGTGCAAATAATGAAGCATGGAATGATGGGCCACCTATAAAAAGGCTCTGCCAAAAAACACTTCTCCATCAGAAATAGTTTTGTTTTTTTCAGAGTCTACCTTTTCCCGGCGCATTTGTAGATATTTTGTAGGGTAACGTTGGTCATCGAGTCGATATTGCATACTACTGCCTTTAGGTTGCGAGTTCACCTAACCTGCTGAAAATATGTTATATTTGAA
>CAZQOH010000437.1:0-2471 GCA_964594355.1 uncultured Desulfobacterales bacterium | reverse complement strand
AGAAAAACGGATCGCCGCCTAATTTTTCCATACACAACTCTTGACAATAACTCGACACCGGAAAGGCAATCGTTAAAATCCTCAAGCGACATATTTGCGAGATCATCAGGTGAATCGGAATATTGATTTTCCGCTTGTTTCCAGTAAGGGGGATCAAGATAGGTCAATGAAACATCTGACCAGCGGTTGTGGAGTGGTGGCAACTCTTTGCCAATATCAAGTTTCCGAATTTCATTGGCGCGCGCAACAATCGGCTTCCTGTCGGATGTCCAGTACCGCCTCAGTCGCATTTTACAAGCGTCTATTGTGGAGCCGCCACCAGCAAAAGGATCGAGTACAATATCAAACGGCTCTGTATAGAGATAAATCAAATTGTCAACGATACGCTGTTCCGAATTTCCAAAATGAGAAACACCATTTGTTTTCTTTCCGAATGTCCGGACATTGTAGATAGGCCTCAAGCCGTCCTGATCATCGAAATCCTTAAAATTGGAAAGTCTCCACTTTCGGGTTCCGTGGAACTTTTCCGTGGTAATTTTATCGATTCTGTCTCTAACTGTCTGCTCCGCAAGGCCGACGGCTTCGCTAATTTCCTGCGCCGTGTGGCAAGACAGATGCAAATCGGATATTTTCTCATTCACGAGTTGATCCTGCTCCTTACGCAATGATTCAGTCCAATTAAGAGCGGTCTTCTTTCTGACGGACACAATCTTCGCCGCTCTGCTGGGGGGTACGCCGTGTTCCGTAAAAAGCGTTATCACCGACTTTTTCTTGTCCTCTTGGGAAAGTTGTTTGCCGTGCGAGCTGTTCAATTCAACGGCAAGTTCGAATTTGTCTTTATTCGACTCTACCGGATATTCCAGAACAGTGATCAATACATCATCAGCAAGTTTGTTTTCTCGATAAGCCATATGCCGGTGCCTGCCGTCTAATAATGTGTTGTCCTTTGCGACAGACATATATTTTCCTCTCGCTTCGATGCTTTCTAAGCAATCAGCATAGCATTGAACCAGCGATGGATCGTGCTCCTTGCGAGGGTAGATGTCTTCGTTGAAAACGATCTCCGATAATCTAATCTGTTTAGGTTCTGGTATCATGTCTTTACTACTTTCATTCTTCGATTCTGTGTTGATTTTACTCATGTTACGATCTCCTTTATTTATTTAATTGCACCTGAAAACCGGTGCTTCATGTGCCTCGCTAAAGGAGGTCAACGAGGCTTTGCTAAAACTTTCTTAATCGGTTTTACATAACCGGAGTTAATGGCGTATTTTTTTCAGCTCTAAATCTTCTGGAATAATACACATGAATTCTTGCTCTTCTCTTTTATTGGAATAAGCAAGAACACATTCTCTATCAACATCCGCTTTTAATACTGCTGGATCTTTACAATATAGTCTATTCGCAAACCAAACCGCCTTATCATAATCAGCCGTCCATGATATACCTCTCTCACGTCTATCTTCGCCTTCACCTGAAACACCTCTATACAATGTGAATGGTCCATCACTTGGTAGGGGATCACCAGCATCCATCAACTTTTCTCTATCTGCAATGTCAAACAGCTCTTGAATTTCTTCAAAAGGCCAATGCACAAAGTTCACACTACAGCCAAGATACGCATATACAAGTGCTTTCTCATAAATTCCAATCTGATTAAATAAAAATGCATTATCTGACACAAATGCTAACCAGTATTTGTTACTCATTTTTGCTAACATTCCACCTACGTCTCTTGCTTCAAATCTATCAAGAGCGGAATCTAAAAAGTGTTCTTTGATATAAGTTGTATCAAAATTAACCATTATCCTTTTCTCCTTTTTCAAACCTACGCTTCATCAATTCCAAGTCATAAAATTTTATGTCATTTCCTCCAACTCCGAAATTGCACAAGTCAAATCTTTATTATGCAGATCAATGACACTCTAAATGCCTTTGAATGTGGCTCGCAGGCCATAAAGTTCATTTACCAAAGCGCCTATTTTTTTATCAATCATCTCTCTCTTCTCTTCCAATGTTTCCTCTGCTGTTTCTGTCATCTTTCTTTCTCCTTTCATAAGTTTCCGGAGCGCGCTGAAGCACGCTCCTTGTTAAATTGATTATTCAGTTGCTTCAAAATACTCTTCAATGTATTCAAGTTTATTACGAATGATTTTGTATCCGGAGACTTGACCAATTATTTTGCCGCGACTACGTATCTTTACTGGTTCTCTATCGATCTCATTCATTATAGCCTCTGCAATTGAAACTCCGATCGGAAGTCTCAAATCACTCATGACGAGTCCTTCTTCATTGGGGAATTTAATAAAGCAAAACTTTGCCGGTAACATACTGGAAAGGCTGTTGGGAAAATCCTCATCCATTTTCTCTACGATACGATTAGACATCACTTCCGCTGTTGTTCTTGTTTTTTCTCTCATTTTTTTGTTCTCCTATTCTATTATTTTCCGATCATCTGATCGGTTTTGTTT
>CAZQOH010000436.1:0-2482 GCA_964594355.1 uncultured Desulfobacterales bacterium | reverse complement strand
GAGAAACAGTACGGGAAGGCGAACTGCCTGAAAAGGTGATCTATTCGGTGAATCAAAAAGGACGAGATCGCTTTTACGAATTAATGGAACGCTTTTCGGGAAATGTAACCCCCTTCTATTTTGAATTCAATTGTTTTGTATGGAATATTGATAAGGTAGAGAAAACAAAAGCTCTGGAAATGTTGAAAAATCTTAAAGTTCAACTGTTGGGAATAAAAAACTGGATAAAACAGCATGAAAAAGAAATACCATCCAATATATCTTTTGCCGCCAGAGCGATCATAAAGCAATACCGGATGATGATCATTACATTAATAACGTGGGTGGAAGAGACAATTTACGATTATAAAAGAGAGCAAAATATAGAATAATTTTTTTTACCATTATACTATACGTTATAGCAGTATACCATAAAGGAGGGAAGGATGCATACAAAACCATTGAATGATAACCATTATTAAAAAGGAGTGTACGTATGAAAAATTCAAAGACAAATAACAATATGTCTGATTTTATTCAGATCAAACAGGTTTCCAAATCCTTTGAGTCAGCCGCCGGTCGCTTTGATGCACTAAAAAGAATTGATCTCACTATTGGCCGGGGCGAGTATTTGGCGGTTGTCGGCAAATCCGGTAGTGGTAAATCAACATTATTGAATATGCTGACCGGCATTGACCATCCCAGCCACGGCACGGTTACCATAAATTCAACCGATGTTCATGCCCTAAATGAAAGCCGGTTGGCTAAATGGCGCGGTGAAAACATTGGTATTGTTTTTCAATTTTTTCAGCTTATTCCTACCCTGACCATCCTGGAAAATCTGTTGTTAGCAATGGACTTTGTCGACATTATCACAAAGAGAGAGCGTAAAAAACGGGCAGAGTCCTTACTCGGGCAGGTTGAAATTGCAGAACACGCCGACAAATTTCCTTCCGCGCTATCCGGAGGAGAACAGCAACGTGCAGCCATTGCTCGTGCATTGGCCAATGACCCTACGGTTGTGGTTGCTGATGAACCCACCGGTAATCTGGATAGTAAAACTACCGCGGATATTCTGGAATTATTTACTCAACTTGTTGCAAAAGGAAAAACGGTTGTTGTTGTGACACACGAAGATGTATCCGACTATGAATACGATCGAGTCATCACTCTTAAAGATGGTTTTATTGCTAGCAAAAAAAAGAAAAATAACAAGCTTGCGGAGGTCTCATCATTACGGGGATTCTCTACGTATTGAAAAAGAGGATTATTATGAACGTCAAACTAAAAAAAGCATTCCGTGATCTGCAGATTAACCATGCCCGTACAGTGCTTGTTGTTCTTGCTTTGGTTATTGGGCTGTGGGGTATCGGATCTATTATAGTGTCGTATGTTATTTTGAAAAATGATTTAAACGAGAATTTTTTAAGAACAAAACCTTCCCATGTTATTGTGACTTCGAAAGATTTTGATCGGTTGGATTTGGCAGCGTTTCGAAATCGATCGGAAATAGAAAGCGCTGAGTTTAGAGATCTCTCGAAGGAAAGAATTGAAATCTTGCCGAATAAATGGGTTGCGCTATGGATCTTTGGCGTTGAAGATTTCAACCACTTTAATTTGGCGGAATTTTATCACGAAAAAGGAAAGAAAGTTCCTGATCACGGTACCATGATCATTGAGCGGGACGGAAAAAAAATCTCCAATTTGCGTATCGGGTCATTAGCGCGGGTTCGCGCCGGTGACGGTAAACTTATTGAAGTGCCAATTACAGGCATCAGCTTTGACCCTGTCCAGGCTCCCACTTCTCAGGATCACTTCATTTACTCGTATGTTGACAAAAAGACCTATACGAATATCACCGGCAATGCGGCCAATAAGAGATTAGTGTTTCGTTTGAAAAACGTAAATACCAAAAAAGATATTCAAGCACTTACCGTAACTATCCTTAATGATTTTAAGTATATAGGCATTGCTGTTGATAAAGTTAAAATCCCTCTGCCAAATGAACACCCTCACCAGTGGCAGTTAAACACATTGTTGTTTTTGGAGGGTAGTATCGGATTCTTGGCTTTCTTAATGGGCGCCGTTTTGGTTTGGCAATTAATGGGCGCTGTCTTAGCCCAACAAGTCCGCCAAATTGGTATACTCAAAGCCATTGGAGCTTCACGTGTCCAAGTGTTTAAAATTTATCTGACGATGGTGCTATTGCTTGGGGTGGTGGCCAGTATAATAGCCATACCTTTGGCGGTGATATCAGGCTACGCATTTGCCGATTTCGTTTCAAATCAACTCAATTTTAATGTTCTCACAACGACATTACCGATTCATATGTACCTCTATTTAACTGCTGCAGGCATATTATTGCCAATTTTAGCATCACTTCCGGCATTGCTGAAAGGTACTAAAGTGACTGTACTTGACGCCATGAATGATTATGGCATCCAGCAAAATGAGGCTAATAATAAAGTCAGCAAAATTGCCAAACTGTCTTTATCGAATAGTA
>CAZQOH010000435.1:0-2483 GCA_964594355.1 uncultured Desulfobacterales bacterium | reverse complement strand
TATCGTGCCCAGATTGATTACGTTCTACAATGTAGTGAGAGATAAACCAGAGGAGCTGATATCTCAAGCTCTAACATACCCTCACGATAAAGACATATTCTATAAACTCCGAGACCACCTCAACACCAGTACCCTTACAGATGTTGAAGAGGCTGCGCTTCTTCTCTATTTTAATAAAACCGCTTTCAATGGATTATACCGTGTAAATTCAAAAGGAGAATTTAACGTTCCCTTTGGACGTTATAACAATCCAACGATAGTACCTAAAGACCGAATCCGGGCAGCAAGTAAAGTGTTAATGAACGTCGAAATTCTGAACAAAGATTTCTCATATATTTTAAAACATTCTAAGGAAGGGGATTTATGTTATTTCGATCCACCCTATGCACCAGTTAGCGATACTGCATATTTTACATCATATTCTTCAAAAGGATTCAACTTTCAAGAACAAATACGACTTAGAGATGTATGTGTCAAGTTGGATGAGAAGGGAGTCTTTTTTATCCTAAGTAATTCCTATGTTGACCCCATAATCGAAATTTATCGAGAGATTGATACATTCAACATGTTCACAGTTCAAGCAAAACGAGCTATAAGCTCAAAAGCGTCTACCAGAGGACCGATTAATGAAATCCTAGTGACAAACATTCCTTCAAAATTATCTCAAAATTCTGAACAGTTAGACCGCTTTCCTGAAAACTAGAAAGTATGTGTGCATAATAACTGAACACGGTCTATTCTTCACTTGGAACGCAGTTGGCGATATTCGATGATGGACGAATACAAATTGGTCAATAAGTTTGAAGTTAGATAATCTATTAACCCACGTGATGTGATGTGGATAGAATTTTCTCTCTTTAGTTTGATATTGGTCAGCACATTTGAGAATTAACTTGCCGTTCTTAGTAAGCATGCCAGGGAATTTTTCATTGGCTATATCCATGAACCAGATCAGACTCTCATAGGTCTGAAGGTAACCCCCATAGTCTTCTCTCCGAGGATCATCTGAGCCCTTGTACCCAAAGAAATAGGGTGGATCAAATATTATCCCATCGAATGTATCATCAAATTCTAGGTCAGCTACGCTTACGACTTGATTGTATCCATAATCCATGATATCCGAGAAAATAACTTCACCATATTCATCGAGCTTTCGTTCTCCACTCAAGGTAGTGTTTAGGAGTTCCTTCCACATATGCCTTTTCCCGCATGTAGGGTCTAGGATTCTTTTATCATGGGAGGGAGGTATGTGAAATGCTAGAATCTCTGAAAAGTATTCACCTAAATTCTTCCCTGCATTGTGGGATAATGGGTATCTCGCCATGAATGTACCTACAATGTTATTATTGAAGAATTTTCACTATGGCCTCTTTCAGTAAACCCCTGTTTGTGAAGTTAATGTTCATTACGTATTCAATTTCTCTGAAAGCTTTGGTTAATTGACTTGCTGAACGTTTCCAGACATTTCCATCGGTTATCCAGATAAACGCCCAACCGTTGGCATGTAACTCACTTTTCCGATTAATGTATGAATCCACGATTTCTTCGGGTTTAGAGCCAGCCCCAGAGTAATAGTTAACCTCGATATTCACGAACTTGCCATCCTTGAAAAGAATGAAATCTGATTTCCTGTTAGCCAATGAACTGGGCACACGACCAAACAATCTTACACTATCAAATTTCTTTTGGAAAAAGAACCGACATCCTAATTCCTTTGAAATGTCTTGAAGAACCGGTTTAAGAAGCTGCTCCATGGCCTCGCCGCTTCGATTCTTCCTAGCATTGGTATCCATCCCGACTTCAACGCCGAGAACATAATCGTAAAGATTCTTGACGGTTTCAAAAAGTATGAAAAGCCCTGAGTTTTTCATGAATAGCATATAGCCTTCGATTTCTTGTTCCGAGAGTTTTGAGTTTTTGGTTTTATCAAAGTCGAGATTTATTATTCCTTTTTCGATATTGAAAAAGTCGATTATCACGGGAAAATTTAAATCTCTTACAGCAATTATAATCGGAATAGCGCGTAACGTCTCGGGGTACTCTCGTATTAATTTTCTAAAATCATTTTCTAGATCTAACGAACCTACAAGGCTATTCATTAGCGAGAGTTCAATTTTCAACGACTCGGCGTTTTTTCGGACCTTATCCCAATTCACAAAAAAATCCGCAGTTCGATTAGTGATGATAATACTATCTTGGAATTTCTTAACTAATTCTTCGATTGTGTTTACATCCAACAAATTTTGATATAAGGTTAGATCGACCAATGAAACCCTGCATTAACTTATCTTTGCATGATAAAAAATTGTAGGCTTATCTCGCGTGCGCTAAAAGGCTTCGAGCTCGGAAAGAGTATGGTTGGTTTCAACAGGGCGTTGATTGTGTGTAACAACAAGTTTTCCTCTTATATGTTCAGGGGAACTTCGAATAACCTCTGGTTTTGCCGTTTCTAGTCCCCCTCGGTTAGATTTATAGCGCGGGAA
>CAZQOH010000434.1:0-2491 GCA_964594355.1 uncultured Desulfobacterales bacterium | reverse complement strand
AGTTTTTAAAGCAACGCATGCGCCATTATTTGTCACTGTTGTCCGATTTAGCTTTTTTCGGAGCAGGTATCATGAGTTTAAAGATCAACACTCCGGACACAACAATTAATTGGACCAAGCCTTGAAACCCCACAACATCAACAGGTATCTCCATAAATGATTGGCATAACAATTCCATTTGTTGTTTCTCCTTCCATGAATTAAGCGTAACATATTATAAAAAATCGACATTCCGGTTTTATACAAAACCATCGACTTTTCTTAATATATCGGCCACAAAGAGAAAAACTTAAGGGGTATCTATCAACTTCTCAATAACCTCGGGGAAAAGGGTTTCAGCGCGGCAAAGCCGCTTCATATAAAATCGCTTTAGCGATTTTATATATTGATATTGCCTTTCAGAAAAATCCTGAAGCCCGGCGATTTGCTAAGCCCATAACTTATTGAGAACTTACTGTATTATAAACTCTTCTGGAAAATTCGGGTGAAGCTGTTTTGGGCGGGAACGACCAAACGTTCAATTGGAGTGCATCTTCTTATTTTTCTTGAATGTGTACATATCCCTATCAGCTCTATCAATAATATTCTCAGCAACCTCTCCTGCCACGGACTGGGCAATGCCGGCGCTTAAAGTCACATCGATATTTCCACTACTACGAGAAACAAAACGTTTTTTTCTGAAACTCTCTTGAAATTTCACGATTCTTTTGCGCGCCATTTCTTCACTCAAACCCTCAATTATAACCGCGAACTCATCGCCGCCAAATCTTGCTATGAAATCATTTTTTCTAAAAGTTTCCTGCATACACTGAGCCACTTTTTTCAAAACTTTATCACCTGAAACATGACCGAATGTGTCATTGATCCATTTAAATTTATCGACATCGAAAAGTACAACTGAAAACGGTTCTTCATCTGCATTAAATGCTTTTTGAGCATCATGCAATCTCATGTCGAAAGCTTTACGATTATAAAGACCGGTGAGTCCGTCTTTTACGGCAGCTTTTTGAAAATGTTTGGCCTTTTTAGTCATTTCTTTTGCACCTAGTTCCGCCTCAACGATTTTCTTTTTGAGCCTGCTGATATTTTTCTTAGCTTTTCGCAACCTCTTAATTTCTTCTTTTTTCCTTTTCGACAACAAACTTTTTATTTTCTTTAGTTTTTCGACAACAGCACTTTTTACTCCATCGATAGTATCATAAATATTAAATGAATCGACGATTAAGCCCACTTCACTATTGACCTTCATTTCAAACTGCTCAAAATCTTTTTGCCTGACATCTCCATCAAATTCGCCTGTCAAAACCGTTTCAAGCTGCTTGACTTGTTCCAAAAACATAATAAAGGTATTGTTTATATATTTAAAATCTTTAGCAATCTTGTTCTTCAGCCCATTAATAAAACTCAAGTAATCCGTAGTGGCATTCTCCAGTTCAATCTGGGCCACGTCTGCATGGCAGTCGATCCGAATAGCATCAGCTTGGGCTTTCAATTCACTGGTTAGCGGATAAAAATCATCAAGCAGAGCATATACGACTCTTTTTACAATCCTACAGGTCTCGAAGAGACGCTCGTTTAATTCATTCAGTTGCTCCATGCTGCTTTCATCAAGCCCTTTTTCAGTCTCTATTGCAAAAATTTTACTTTTAAGATTACTGATTTCCTTTTCAACCAGATCCACCGGCAACATTTCGTCTGTATTTATCATCTTCTTGACGGCATGATACTCTTCAGCAAACTCCCCATGCATAGCCATCACGGTCCCAAAAGTATTAATGACTTTTAAAAGACATTCCTTCTCATCGCGGCAAATTCGTTCGGCTTCCAAGAAATCTTTTTTTAACCGCTCTAATTCCGCTGTCATTTCGTTACCCATAAATATATCCCTAATATTAAATTTTGACCTTTCAGCACATGACACAATTACTGATGGAATCAATGAGATGCAAAAATCATGCAAGGTTGAACCTACTGTTTCATAAAATCAATCAAATTCAATGATTCCAGACATATAGCTTAAGCACGCGAATCCCATGGCTTTAAATATTGTGATAAATATTTGCCGCTTTTTGTTTGAACAACTCGGTCATGTTATTTTTTTAAAGGCGATATGAATCACACTATTGAGGGTGCCCCAATATTTGGGATTTGGGTAGCTTTTTCACTTTACTATAAATGCATTCAGATAAATCCCGAATATTGGGGCACGTTGAAACGCCCATAAGAAAACCAGCATATCGCCTTTCAGAAAAAAACATGACCGAGTTTAATTCATACCTGCAACCAAACGAGACATTTGAAAAATGTTTCCCGCCTTCGGCGGGATTCGAGTTCAAGGCAATTCCGCAGGAAAGCGGAATTGGACAGCCGTAAGGCTGCCCGTAAGGGCGAGGGGCATGGACGCCCCGAAGTCAACGCGCAAATTTTAACCACAGACATACATTGAGTATTTCGAGGATAGAGCTAAAGCTCCACTTCGTGCAAAATGTTA
>CAZQOH010000433.1:0-2494 GCA_964594355.1 uncultured Desulfobacterales bacterium | reverse complement strand
ATTAAAAATACGTTTTAAATTTTCCTTTGAAATTACCAATGTACTAGTATTTATAAGTGGATGGCATGTAAAAGCGTTCGAACCCCACAAGTCTTTATCTATAATAACCTCTACCTCTTTATTCAGGTCATTAACAACACCTAAAATAGTTACCGCTCCGGGATCCACACACAGATATTTCTTCAAACGCTTAGGGGAAGCAAAACTCAAATTGTTAATACCAAGAAGAGATGAGAGCGTTTTAAAATCTACTACTTTCTCATATCCGACAACAACAAGCAAATGGCGGCGACCCTTCTTGTCACGAAGAAAGAGGTTCTTAGTCTTTGTGGCCGGCAATTCGGGAACAAGGCGGTCTGCCTCTTCGCACGTAAATACCGGCGGATGGTCATGACGTTCGTATTCAATTTCATGTTCAGCAAAAAACTGATAAATGTCCATAATAGATCCTTGATTATGATAAAATTAAACCCTGTTTTTAGTTACCAATCGCGCAAAATGTTCAAAAGATCGATCAAAAGTCCGTTCCGCATCATCGGGAAAGCAACAAGCAGGAAGTTCCCTGCTTTGTAAGTGATAACTTATACAATCACAGCATTGTCCCTTGCGTGAACAGGGCTCATAACTACAGTTACACGAATCAAGATTCTGCTCATTTTTACATTCCATAGACTTGTCCTCAAAAAGATCTTATTTAGCAACTTTTTCAGCCACCGGGGTGTCTTTGTGGCTGAACTATTACAATATTACGAATTTTTTGATCTTATATCAAGCTCAAGAAATAGCGGTGAAAACGGTTGTCTTCCGTGAGTTCCGGGTGGAATGAAGTCACCAGCAATTTGCCTTCCCGGGCGGCAACGGCGGTTCCGTCTGTAAGCTTGGCAATCACCTTTGCTTTTCCTTTTGCCGCAATTAACTTGGGCGCGCGAATAAAGATCGCCGGAAATGGCTTGGAATCTCCATTATCTAAAAATGGAGTATACAGATCTACCTTGAAACTATCTACCTGACGGCCGAAAGCATTCCGCTCAACTTCTATGTCCATGATACCCAGCAGCGGTTGATCCATGCCAATTTCCTTAGCCAAAAAGATCATACCCGCGCAGGTGCCCCATATTGGGTTTTTTTCGGAAAACTCACGCAATGGTTCCATGAGATTATATGTGACAGCCAATTTGCCAATCGCCGTACTCTCGCCACCGGGTATAATCAATCCAGCCAATCCTTTGAGATCCTCCGGTAAGCGTACTTCGGCTGTTTCCACTCCCAACTGGAGCAATATCTTAATATGCTCAATAAAATCGCCTTGACAGGCAAGTACACCTATTTTCATTTTTCTTTTCTATAATTACTTACCAGCCGCGGTTCGCTAATTGCTCACTCTCCGGCAAGCTGCTCGCATTTATGCCTACCATCGGTTCACCAAGGTTTTCGCTGACCGTAGCCAGGATCTCCGGATTCTGAAAGTGAGTAGTTGCCTCTACGATCGCCTTTGCACGCGGAGCCGGATTGTCGCTCTTAAAAATTCCAGAACCAACAAAAACGCCGTCCACACCAAGTTGCATCATTAAGGCCGCATCGGCCGGTGTCGCGAGACCACCCGCGGCGAAATTAACAACCGGCATACGGCCCAGTTTCTTTGTTTCTCTAACCAGATCATAAGGTGCACCGATTTCTTTTGAATAGGTCATCAATTCATCATCCGGCATTAGTTCTAAACGACGTATTGAGCCTAAAACAGTACGCGCATGTCGTACGGCCTCCACCACGTCACCGGTTCCAGCTTCGCCTTTAGTGCGAATCATTGCTGCGCCTTCACCTATGCGTCGCAATGCCTCGCCCAGGTTGCGGCACCCACAAACAAAGGGGACTTTAAAATCGTGTTTAATAACATGATGCTCTTCATCAGCCGGAGTCAAGACTTCACTCTCATCAATGTAATCCACACCAATCGTTTCAAGTATTTGTGCCTCAACAAAGTGACCGATTCGACATTTGGCCATTACAGGGATGGAAACAGCCTCAATAATTTTCAGAATAATGCTGGGATCGGACATACGGGCCACACCGCCGTCAACACGGATGTCAGCCGGAACCCGCTCCAGGGCCATCACCGCCACTGCGCCTGCTTCCTCGGCAATAATGGCCTGCTCCGGCGTTACAACGTCCATAATGACTCCGCCTTTTAACATTTGTGCCAGACCCCGCTTTACGATAGCGCCGCCTACTTCACCATGTTCATTTTTTCCGTTGTTCTTATCTTTATTCATTTGAAACCTCCCTATCTAGTGTCTTAACGAAAACCCTCAATTTTTGAATTTTGAAATTCGGATTTTTGTCTGAACGGGAGTTTTCGTTCAGGCACTATCTATTATGAAAAGTATTTTTATTCTCAACGTTCAATAATACCGCTATAGCAGGACTCAGACATTTACACAATGAGACCTTTGCAAAACGCCCCCTTTTGCCCAACTTCTGTGTTAGGCTCAAATTT
>CAZQOH010000432.1:0-2512 GCA_964594355.1 uncultured Desulfobacterales bacterium | reverse complement strand
AACCGGATAAGATCGTGGTTCGCTTCGCTCTCACAATCTATCCTTATTCGTTCGCTGCTCTCAGGCAACTTCGAGTTGGAGATGTTTACCTACCGCTTGAGCATAATTTACCAATGTAGAGAGGCGGATGTCTTCTGCATGATTTTCAATCCGGGAGATAGCAGATTTCCTAGTGTGCAATTTATTTGCCACCTGCTCTTGGGTAAGACCTGCTTCAAGACGGGCCTTCTTCAGGATAATACCAATTTTGAATTGCTCATATCCCTTTTCAAAATTTTTTGCAAATTTGGGGCTCTGCTTCTTTCTTGTTTCAATATATTTATCCAAATCGTCCATCTTCTATTTACCTCCTGCTTAAATATTCTTTCTTCCGCTTTTCTGCCAGCTTAATCTCCTTTAAAGGAATTTTCTGGCTTTTCTTTTGGAAGGAGTTGGTCAGTATGATCAAGTCATGACCATGAAAGAAGCCAAGAAGACGGAAGGTGTTTCTTCCAACATCAACTCTGGCTTCCCAAATATCGTTTGTTTTTACCAGCTTTTTGAAGTAGTTAGATGGAACCTGATCAATCTCGCGAATTAATTTCAATACCCATGCTATCTTGGTTGCCTGGACGTCAGTCAGATTATCCAAGTGTTCTTTAACAGGACATTTGCCTGACGCAGTCCGATAGAATGAGATTGTTTTCATGATTATAAAGTAAACAAATATGTAAACATTGTCAAGGGGTAGATTTTTAGAATTTCAGGCAGCGAACGTCCTCGCATCACCTGCGCCCAAAGCCAATGATGACTTGGTGGGAGCGAAGTTTTACACAGACTGCGCAAAAGTAAAAAGCGGCTCGGCTTTGGGTGTCAGAGTGAATGCGATGGTTGGGCCTTATTTCTTTCCTGAGTTGAATTGAATTACTTTTTCCCAATGAATTGCTCCGGTTGAATCGCAAAACATTTTCATAAATTCAAGGGAAAACTTATTGATAACCTTGCTGTATTCTTCAAGAAATTGGTCGTTTTTCTCTTTTGCTCGATGCCCAAGAGGTTCGATAATTTCAGTATATAAGTTGTCGTTGCCAGAAACAAAGGCCCAAAATCTTTGCCCGCATAATTTCAGGTATTCGCCTTTGTCGGGATTGTTGTCTTTGCCGTAACAACAACCATTGATTGCAATAACATTGAGAGATGAAGCAATATTGGTTCCCAAAATACGCTTGGCTTTGCGAAAATTATCCTTCATTTTCTTGATTTGACTTGAGTTACCCCAGTTTGGCCCAGATTTAATGGAAACAATGTATTTAGCGCTATCTTTTTCAAGTTCTAAGTCAATTCCTTCGGCAGAGGATTTGCTGCCATGATAAACATAGTTGCTAATATAAATTGCTAATCCTTCTAAAAAGCCACCAAATAATGTTTCTTCCTGTGAGGATAAATGAGCATCAAGAATTGTTTTTATAAAATCGCCAGCGGTAGTGATATGCTTGACCTTGAAAAGATAAGAATTTTTACGCTTGAGTACCGCTTTCAATTTGAGTTTCTTCAATTTTTCTATTCGGTTGCGATGAAACTCTGGTATGTTTTTCTCGACATACTCCGCTATTTTTTCTTTGGTTATTGGTTCCATATTCAGCTTCATCCTCGCATATTTTGTACTGATAATGGGCTGTCCTTTTTTGTGCAAGTTTGCAATATTCAGGAAGAACATCAATACCCACGGAGTTTCTGTTTAAGTTTTGGGCCACCTCTGCGGTAGTACCGGAGCCGACAAAAGGATCAAGAACCCAATCATTCTCTTGAGTGAACAACTTCATAAACCATTCCGGTAATGCTTTTGGAAACACAGCGCTGTGATTTCGGTTATAGCATTCTGTGGCAAAATGCAAAACATTCGCGGGGTATGCCTTTTCCCGTTTTAGCCAATTTGAAATGTTTTTTCCAAAACCACTCCCTGCCTTGGAATTATCACGGGTTTTATCTGTGTCACTCAAATTTTTTAACCTACCCTTAGCCCAGTCACCCATTGGAACCATTACTGCTTCTTGATACATTTTGAACTTTTTAGATTTATTAAATTGAAGGCACCTTTCCCAAGCATCTCTAAAACGATTAGGCCATTTTCCAGGGTAACAATTTTTTTTATGCCATACAAATTCTTCGGTCCATAGCCAGCCTTGTTTCCGTAAAGCTAATATTAACTCTATTACGTATGTATGGCGTTCTCCATTGACCGCTTTTTCTTTTATGTTGAGAACAAAAGTGCCATCTGGCTTTAGAACCCGAAGGAATTCTTTTGTGCGCGGCAAGAACCATTCAACATATTCATTTGGTTTGATGCCGCCGTATGTTTTACTTCTACTATCTGCATACGGTGGTGAAGTGACAATTAAATTAAAGAAATTATCCGGATACCGTTTAAGCACTTCTAAGCAGTCACCATTTTCTATTTTTGTTTTAATTTGTTCCATGATGTTTTCCTTTTCCGTTTCATGGAATGGGATGATTATAAATTATTATTGGAAGA
>CAZQOH010000431.1:0-2515 GCA_964594355.1 uncultured Desulfobacterales bacterium | reverse complement strand
AAATTCATATAGTTAACTTGCTTTTCAAAAAAGTTAACCGGACAGCAGTGATGGTAGAGGTGTTGTTGATGACAACATTTTTATAAATCATTTTTTCAGCTTTTTGCGTGAATACCTTGATGAAAAAGGCAATCGTCTTATTTTCGAGCGGGTTATTGGCCCAAACTCCGGTCAAATTACAATGTCTAAAACAATTAGCAAATCGATACTTGGCTCAATGAATGACATGGTCAGTATGTCAAAATTCACGTTGCAAAGAAAAGATGTTAGTCCAATGTATTTAACAGAAAGGATAAATAGAACGCCCTTTAAAGCAATTGATTATCAATCACCTCTTGAAGCCTTTGGGAATCTTAAGGTTAAATAAAGCAGAATATAACCAGGCGCTTAACTCAGACGGCTAGTACCATGCGGCTCTTAAATATCATATGCCTTAATCACTTTTGGTGCTTTCTGGATTGGTACATCTTTGAACCCGCCGCTGGTTAGCTTTTCGTTATGCCTTTTGATAATCATCCTTATCAGGATCGGGCAATTAAATCTAAATTTTAAGATTTGCCTCTGATCTATAATTATGGTATAGACTTATTCATTAAACTATGCAATATGCTGTATGTTTCCGCTAAGAGACCACTATATATAGTCCATCAAAGCTATTTAAAGTCAACTATACGGTGCCTCCATGGAATTAATCAAAACCGACATACTAACAGGTGATTGTTTAGAAGTTCTTAAGGATTTCCCTGCTAATTTTTTTAATTTGATCGTAACGTCTCCTCCATATGCTGATCGGAGAAACAAAACATATGGAGGAATAAAACCGGATAAATATGTTGAATGGTTTCTCCCCCGTTCCGCAGAGTTTCTTCGGGTATTGAAACCAGATGGAACATTTGTCCTGAATATTAAAGAAAAGGCGATTAATGGAGAAAGGCATACATATGTTATTGAATTGATATTAGCTATGAGGCAGCAAGGCTGGTTTTGGACTGAAGAATTTGTATGGTATAAAAAAAATTGTTATCCTGGGAAATGGCCTAATCGTTTTAGAGATGCTTGGGAAAGGTGCCTTCAATTTAATAAATCCAAAAAGTTCAATATGTATCAAGAAGAAGTTATGGTTCCAATGGGCGACTGGGCAAAAACGAGATTAAAAAATTTAAGCGATACAGACAAAACCCGCGATGATTCAAGGGTTGGAAGTGGTTTTGGAAAAAATATATCTAATTGGTTGAAACGGAAGATGGCGTATCCCACGAATGTTTTGCATTTTGCTACAGAATGCTATAATCGCAATCATAGTGCTGTTTTCCCTAAATCGTTGCCGGAATGGTTTGTAAAATTATTTACTCAAGAATATGATTGGGTTCTTGACCCATTCCTTGGTTCTGGAACGACATGCGAAGTATCCCAAGAACTAAATCGAAATTCGGTTGGCATTGAAATTTTACCAGAGTATTGTGAGCTAGCAAGAAAACGCACTTTAAATTACCAATATCGATTATGTGAGGAAGAATCAGAATATGAAGCCAATAACTCAGCTGGTCATAGCTGAATATGTTGAAAAAAATATTCCTAATTTCCATCAAAATCGTTTAGAAAAACTGAAAAAGTTAAAACTTAAGGATGTTCTTAAACGCAAAAATCCATACCTATTCAAAGTCAAAAACATCACTACTGCCAGTGATTTCATAAAAACAATTCTTGATGCCTACCTTTCATCTCAAGAGGAAAGTCTTTTCGGAGGGTTTTTAGAAGGACTTGCAATTTTTATTTGCAGCAATGTTTATAATGGTCGAAAGTCTTCAACAGAAGGCATTGATTTAGAGTTTGAAACGGATAACACCAAATATATTGTTTCTATTAAATCAGGCCCAAATTGGGGAAATAGTAGCCAAATCAAGAAAATGAAGGACAACTTCAATAAAGCAAAACGAATTTTGGGAACAACTACGTCGATTGGACTTCATGTTGTTGCGGTAAATGGTTGTTGTTATGGAAAAGATAATAAACCGAATAAAGGTGATTATCTGAAGCTATGTGGGCAGAGATTTTGGGAGTTTATATCTGGGAATGAAAACCTCTATACCGAAATCATTGAGCCCTTAGGACACAAGGCCAAAGAAAAAAATGAACTTTTTTTAAAAGAATATGCCAAAGTCATAAACAAGTTTTCGCTTGAATTTATAAAAATGTTTTGTGACCCGTCCGGTGAAATTCTTTGGAAAGAAGTAATCAAATTCAATTCAGCAAAAAAACCTGTAAAGGCATAACATCGCTTAACCAGACAGTCTGCACCAGCGGCACCTTCAGCTTTTTCCTCCCGCTTGATTATTTTGTCTATTGAAAAGTTTTTATCATGTAGCCAGCTGCTGGTTATATCCACGTTATGCTGCCAGTATATAGGGGATATTAAATATGGGAAGCATCGATGACACTTATACTTTCTTTTTAAAGATATTTTTTCAGTAGTGTCCGGCTAACTATCGAATAATTTCAACTGGATATGTCCACT